>NZ_JSYC01000103.1:0-7275 GCF_054823965.1 Gordonia sp. GN26
CGAGCCCCCAGCAAACCCGGGGCGATTCAGCCCAGGGTCGGGCGACATGGCTGACCGGGTTGCCGTCGCGGTCGTAGACGGTTGCCGAGCCGTCGGGGTTGACTTCGGTGTGCCCGCCGGGAGGCACGTTCATGGCGAACCGGTAGGTGGTAGGGGAGGTTTCGTCATGAATCAGGACCATCCTCGAGGGGCCAAGTGTGGCTTGCGTCGACCCTCCGCGCGTCAGGAGTGACCTGGCTCGCGGGTTGGCTGCGGCGATGGCTGCAGCGCCGGCAAGAATCCAGATCGGCAGCGGGATTGATGTTCGCTCATCGGTCGGGGTGTCGAGTCTGGCGACGGTTTCGGTTGGAAGGGTTCCGATGTCCTTGGTAATTGGGGCGCTATCGGTAGGTGCGTTGCCGCCGGTGCTGTTTGGTGCCGAAGGCGCGGACGGTACCGGTTGAGGTGCTTCTCTGATGGGGGCACCTGACTCGGGTGGAGCGGGTGTGACCGCACTGTCTGCGGCAGGGGAATGAGGGTCGCGCTGCGGGGACTGCTGGCCGGGGACGGGGACGATCGGGGTGCCGTTGCCTTCGCCGGGGCCGGGTCCGGGGTTGCCGGTGATACCGGGTCCGTTGTTTGAGCTGGTGTTGGCTGGTCCTGTGAGGGGTGGTGGAGTGTTCTGTGTGGGTGGTGGGGTGTAGGTGGGGACGCTGATGCAGGGCCAGCCGGCACCGTATTGTGCGCGCATCTGATCGCACAGTGGGTCGGCTTGGGCGGTCGGCTGGGAGCCGGTGAGTGCTGCCGAAGTGATCATGGCGGTGCCTGACAGAGTGGCCGCGAGAGCGAGAAGGGTTGTCGCACTGCGATGTCGGCGCCTGAGTGCAAAGCGTGTGCGGGTTTGGGTCATCGGTTACCGACAACCTTCCCGAGAATTGCGTCGGCGCCGCTCTAGAACCAGCGTCCCGCGATGGACATGAGGAGGAAGAATCCGAGGAAGACGGGGATCTGGCCCCAACGCTGGCTCCATTCGCCGAGGTGGTCGAGGTTGGCCGCGGCCAGGATCAGCAGGATGCAGCCGGCGACGAACAACGCGGCTTTGGTGACGACGGCGCGTCGGCCACCGCTGTCGGTAGGTGTGGCGTGGGCAGGTCCACCGGAATTAGTGGTGTTGTGAGACATGGATGTTCGATTCCCCCGAAGTCGAAAAGCCGAAAGTCTTGAGACGACTCAGAACAGAGGCGTGTCAGAGGTAGTGAGGCTGTCCGTACACATTGACGGTGTTGTCATTGGCCGGTGTGGAGATCGCGACCGTGACGTAGGAGCGCACCGCGACCGGACCGAGGCAGCCATCAACCTTGACGTGCACGCCATCGACGGTGAGCCCGGCGGTCGGTCCGGCGAGTTTCTTTGTGCCGAATGGGATGTTGGCGATGGTGCCAGGCTTCAAGGTAGTGGAGATGTTGCCGTTGGCTTGCGCGCCGACAATCAGCGCCGGCGGCCAAGAGATGGACATCTGGGCGGTGGGCCCGGCGGTCACTCCGAGGGTAAGTCCGGAGGTGACGTCAGTGTTGCAACCGATCTGGAAGCCGGCGCTAACGGTGCCCGCGGACACCGCGACCCGGCCTGCGCCGGAGATCCGTCCTTCGCCGCGTAGCGACAGGAAGCCTTCTCGGGTCCACGGTGATTGGTTGAGGGGCCGTACGCTTCGCACCTTCTCGTGCGCTTTGACGGCAGTGATCCGCCAGCCATCGGCGGTATGCTTCGACACCGTTTGATCAGCGAACGAGTATGGTCCTGCATCAGCTATGGCTGCGCCAGACGTGACCCCGAACGCGACCGTGGCTGCGGCGCAACCCGCGACCATCAGGCGACGCGCTGGTGACGCCACTACACCCCGCATATTCAACACTGGAAACCCCCGTTTTGTTAGTGTGAATGAGTGTAGACCATCACGGGGGGTGTCGATTGGCTAGCGCGACCGGACAGGTGTGCCTCGTATCACACCTACTCGGCAAGGAGTTGGCGGGCTGCGTTGATTTCGGCGTCAAGTCCGGCTGAGGAATGTCGGGTCGGTGCTATTCGAGGTCTGCACACTTAGCGCGCCGGCTCCGGTTCGTAGCCGACGAATCGATGCTGTCAGTCCGATCCGAATGCTGCTGTACGACAAGCCACGCCACAGGCTCAGGCTCTCGGGGGTCGTGAAACCTTCGATGCTCCGAATGTCGCTGTAACAGTTGGGTTGGCGCTTGCGGGGGCAAAGTTGGAGGAGTGCGCGAGCTGATGCATCTGATGCAATATGCAGCGGTCTAATTGACATAATGTATCTTATCGGCACTTACCTAGGACGAGTTGGAACGGTCTCTTGCAGCCCCAGCATCGCAGCCTGTTCCGCAACTGGTTTCGATCGCCGGCACGCGGTGGCGTGGTTTGTCGGGTCGATCCTCGGTCGAGGTGCATAGCGACGCTCACCGAAGTCCTCTTTCGTCGTTGATCGCGTCGCATTCCTGGCGGCTAGCCCCCTTTCTCCTATACGCAGCTCACCCTTAATAAAACGTCACTGTGACGAATAGCTGAACTTCAATGCCCCTTCAGAATTGCATTGTCTAAGCTGCTGTCGGACGTCCTGCCTGTGAGTGTCACGGCACCCCGTGGTCATCATGGCTGTGGAGGCCCATCGCCACCGCGCTGGCCCAACGGCACACGGTCTACCTCTGGGACATGCCTGGCTACGGAGAATCCTCGAAATTCGACGGCCAGGACGTGTCCCTCGCCGTCCAGGCGATGCTCTGGCCGCACTGGTTGATTCATGGGGCCTCGATCGACCCATCGTCATCGCACACGACTACGGCGGCGCGGTGAGCCTGCGGGCGCACCTTCTTCACAACACCGTATTCCGAGCGCTGGTGTTGGTTGATGTGGTAGCCCTAAGTCCCTGGGGCTCACCATTTTTCCGACTCGTAGCCGACAATGCTGACTTATTCGCGCAACTACCCGCGGCCCTACACCAAGGATTGGTCCGTGAGTACGTCGCCGGCGCCGCGCACCGCCCGATGCGCGACCTCGACCACGACGCGCTCGTCCGCCCCTGGCTCGGCGACGACGGTCAGGCCGCGTTCTATCGACAGATAGAGCAGGCCGACGAGCGTTACCCCCGGGACATCGAGCACCGCTACAACCAGCTCACGCTTCCGGTTCTCATGGTGTGGGGTGAACGGGACACCTGGATTCCTCCCGACCGGGCGCACACGCTCGCGGCCACTATCCCCGGCGCCGAACTCTGCATCGTCCCTGAAGCGGGCCACCTCATCCAGCTCGACGCCCCTGAACGCCTCACCGGCATACTGCTGGATTGGCTCGCCAGACTTCCTCGCTAGGTTGAGTTGTTTCATCACGACGTCTCGATGTACGCAAATGAAGTTCGCGCTCGACCGTGGATTGGTTCGGGCCCAGTCGTGCTAGTCTCATCAGCAACATCAGTAACATGAGCACCACGATCTGGAGTGCCCCGAATGCCCGTGCCGTACGGCCACAGCAAGCGCCGACGACTCGGCATCCGAACCATGCTGACCACGGCGGCCACCACCGCCGCGCTTGTCGGCGGGCTCCTCCATGCCGGCACGGCCCAGGCAGCCGACGGGCATCCGTACGTGAATCTCGGAGACAGCTACAGCGCGGGCGCAGCGGTTTTTCCCCAGGCGACGAATGCGGCGATGTTCTGCTCCAACTCGCTCGTCAACTACTCCCATCTCGTCGCAGAGCGACGCGGGACCCGGGTAGTCGATGCCAGTTGCTCAGGCGCGACGACCGAGGATCTGACTCGGCCGCAACACTTGTGGCAGGGACCGCAGATCAAGGCGGTAGGGCCGGCGACCCGCCTGATCACCTTGACGATCGGTGCGAACAACAACGGGTTCTTCAGCTTCGCGACCTCGGCCTGCCAGCAGGCCTGGTTGTCGGCCCCGTTGTCAGCCACTCCGTGCCGCGATAGGTACGGCACCTCGGTTGTCGACAAGATCAAGTCCTCGACCCATCCCGACCTCGTGAAAGCGTTGCGCGGAATCAACCGCGCCGCGCCGCGGGCCCGCGTGGTCCTCGTCGGGTATCCGCAGATCTTCCCCGCCAAGGGCTCTGCTCTCTGCTCGGCGTCGTTGCTCACGACGCCTGGAGATACCGCATACCTTCACCGGGCCTTCGTCGCCCTCAACGACGCCATGCGCCGCGCCGCCGCAACCACACGGGCCACCTTCGTCGACATGACCAAGGTCTCCGCCGGCCACGACGCATGCGCGGGCGCTCGGCGGTGGGTCGAGCCGACGTTGGGTGCGGTCAGCATCCCGGCGATGCACGCCAATGAACTCGGTCAGAAGGCGATGGCCGACCAGGTCGTGGCCGCACTGCGCTGAGGGCCTCTCCGAGCACCTACTCGCCCAGTCTTGCCGATCGGGCGGCATGTCTGTCCCGACGTCTCACCGCTACGTTCCCTGCCCTTTCGGACAGCCCACCACCTGACCAACCTGGTTGCAACGTTGCTCGCCTTAATGTCAGGCGTCACGTTTACGGATCACTGTGGCCTGGGTAACTGGGTCCAGGTCCTGTCCCGAGGAGGCCGGTCATGGCTATCGACGAATCTCAGAGTCCGCACCACCACATCGGTGGCGTGGACAGTCACGCGGAGTCGGCGGACTATCTCGCCAAGCGGCAGCTCAAGGGCGGCACCGCCGGTTGGCTGCTGCTCGCCGGTCTAGGTGTGAGTTACGTGGTCTCCGGCGACTATTCGGGCTGGAACTTCGGTCTTGGACACGGCGGCTTCGGCGGTCTCGCGATCGCCGCGGTCGTGATCGCCGCTATGTACCTGTGTCTGGTACTGGGAATGGCCGAGCTGTCCTCGGCTTTGCCTGCGGCCGGCGGTGGTTACACCTTCGCCCGTCGCGCACTCGGCCCATGGGGTGGATTCGCCACGGGCACTGCGATTTTGATCGAGTATTCGATTGCCCCTGCGGCGATCGCGACATTCATCGGCGCCTACGTCGAGTCGTTGAACCTGTTCGGGATCACCGACGGCTGGTGGGTGTATCTGGTCGTCTACATGATCTTCATCGGAATCCACCTGTCCGGCGCAGGTGAGGCGTTGAAGGTGATGTTCGCGATCACCGCCATCGCGTTGGTCGGTCTGATCATCTTCGCCATCACCGCCATCGGACACTTCGACGTCGCCAACCTCACCGACATCGCACCCAACGACGCCGCCGGGTCGTCGTCCTTCCTTCCGTTCGGCTACATCGGTATCTGGGCGGCCATTCCGTTCGCGATCTGGTTCTTCCTGGCGATCGAAGGTGTACCGCTGGCGGCCGAAGAGACCGCCAATCCCGAACGCAATGTTCCGCGGGGCATCATCGCCGCGATCAGCGTCCTGCTCGTCACCTGCGTGACCGTGCTGTTCCTCACGACCGGCGCGGGTGGTGCCGGTCCGATGTCGGAGTCGGGGAACCCGTTGGTCGAGGCTCTGGGCGACTCGTCGATGGCCAAGGTGGTCAACTACATCGGACTCGCCGGTCTGGTGGCGAGCTTCTTCTCGATCATCTACGCCTACTCGCGCCAGTTGTTCGCACTCTCCCGAGCCGGCTACCTGCCGACGGTGTTGTCGGTGACCAACCGACGCAAGGCGCCCACGCTCGCACTGATCGTGCCCGGGGTCATCGGCTTCCTGTTGTCCCTGACCGGCAAGGGCGACCTCCTGCTGAACATGGCCGTCTTCGGTGCCGCGTCGAGTTACGTGCTGATCATGGTCAGCCACATCGTTCTCCGTCGCCGCGAGCCGGACATGAAGCGCCCGTACCGCACTCCCGGCGGCGTCGTGACCACCGGCTTCGCCCTCGTCGTCGCGGTCATCGCGGTCATCGCCACGTTCCTCGTCGACGTGGTGGCGGCCTTGTGTTGCCTCGGGGTGTTCGCCCTGTTCATGCTCTACTTCGCCGTGTACAGCCGCCACAAGCTCGTCGCCAACTCTCCCGACGAGGAGTTCGCTGCCCTCGCCGAGGCGGAGGACGACCTGCGATGATCTACACCCAGTCGATCTCGGGTACCACCTACACCTTCGACGGGTTGGTCGAACTCATGGCCAAGGCCACTCCACGCCGCTCCGGCGACGAACTCGCCGGGTGTGCCGCCGAGTCCGATGCCGAACGGGCCGCTGCGGCATGGCAACTCGCCGATCTACCGCTGACAGCCTTCCTCGAGGAACAAGTCGTCCCGTATGAGTCCGACGAGGTCACCCGACTGATCATCGACACCCACGACCGGGTGGCGTTCCAGTCGATCGCACATCTCACCGTCGGCGGATTGCGCGACTGGTTCCTCGAGACCTCGACTCGCGCAGACAGTGCCGATCAGATCGCCGCTGTGGCACCAGGGCTGACCCCGGAAATGGTCGCCGCCGTGTCGAAGATCATGCGCAACCAGGACCTGATCCTGGTTGCCGCGGCCGCGACGGTCACCGCGGCGTTCCGCACCACGGTCGGTCTCCCAGGGCGCATCGCCACCCGACTGCAACCCAACCATCCGACCGACGATCCGCGCGGTATCGCGGCAGCGACTCTGGACGGATTGCTGATGGGCTGCGGAGACGCGGTGATCGGCATCAACCCGGCTACCGACTCACCTCACGCCACGTCGGAGTTGCTGTACCTGCTCGACGACATCCGGCAGCGCTTCGGGATCCCAATGCAATCCTGCGTCCTATCCCACGTCACCACCACCGTGGACCTGATCGAGAAAGGCGCACCGGTCGACCTCGTCTTCCAGTCGATCGCCGGAACCGAAGGCGCCAACCGAAGTTTCGGGATCGACATGGCGATCCTGCGGGAAGCCAACGAAGCCGGCCGATCCCTGAAGCGAGGCACCGTCGGGGACAACGTGATGTACCTCGAGACCGGGCAGGGCTCCGCGCTGTCGGCGAATGCGCATCTCGGCACCGGCGGCAAACCCGTAGATCAACAGACCCTGGAAACACGGGCATACGCGGTGGCGCGAGTTCTCGAACCACTCCTGATCAACACCGTTGTCGGGTTCATCGGACCCGAGTACCTCTACGACGGGAAACAGATCATCCGCGCCGGTCTCGAAGACCACTTCTGCGGCAAGATCCTCGGCCTCCCGATGGGGGTTGACGTCTGCTACACCAACCATGCCGAAGCAGACCAAGACGACATGGACACACTGCTGACCCTTCTGGGCGTCGCCGGCGCGGCGTTCGTCATCGCCGTCCCCGGCGCCGACGACGTCATGCTCGGCTAC
>NZ_JSYC01000104.1:0-23531 GCF_054823965.1 Gordonia sp. GN26
CAGTGTGAGTTCGAGTCTCACCGGGGGCACAGCGAAACCCCACTTCAAGTGGGGTTTCTGCGTTGGTGGGCGTCGTCTGAACGGGTGAAATACCACCCCCGTGCTACCCCACGCGGCGTGGCCACACCCCGGCTGTCATACCTCGCTGCCAGAATTGCCGTATGAGCGCCATCAGCGACTTCCTTACCCAGCCCGGCTTTTGGTGGGGCGTGCCTCTCGGCGCGGTTATCACCGGCGTCGTGGGGCCCATAATCACGGCTCGCTCTGTGCGCGCGAGCGACAGGCGCAAAGCAGCGCAAGAGGATGCGAAGGAACAGCGGCAAGCTGAGCGCGAGGACAGGAAGTCGAACCAGACGCTAATCCGTGAAGCCACGACGGCCTACGGCGAGGTCTGTTCGAGCATTCTGGAAAAGGCCACGGACATCGACGGAATATTCAATGCTATAAGAGATGCCGATCTCACCGCCAAAGGGATGAACGACCCTAAGGAGATCGAGAAACTCGAGTTCGCGACCAACCTAATGAATGAGACCAAAAGGCTTACGACTGCATTCAACAACCTCCGTCTCGTTTGCCCGAAGACGGTGCTTGACAAAGCAACGCAGCTTAACGCCGCGATGATTGCGATCACGCGGGCAACGACGATTCCCATCGCCAAGTCTCTGCTATTCAAAGAAGCCGGTGAAGCTCTCGAGGAATTCACCAATGCCGTACGCGCTGAGCTTGACCTCGATCCATACACGTCAGCCGACGCTGGGAAGGCGTTCATGTCGTACATGGAGACGCTCAAGAAGCAGGTTGACGATTACCTCGAGGAGGCCAAGAGCGAAGCCCAAAAACTCGGCTTTATCGACTTAGGGGCAGTTTCAGTCATTCCTAAGGACTCGGCAGATGTGAGGCCGTTTGACTCTGTCGAAAGCACCAAGATCGCGGCTGGCGATCTAGCCAGTACGCACGTCGGGAAGCTGATTGGGTGCTACAGCCCAATGGGTTACAACTACGGAGCCAAAATCATGGAGGTGCGCCGTGACGACGGATCACCGAACCCCGGTATGTTACTGCGAATAGTGCACCCTGCGATGCCAGGCGTCGGTCCGGCACGCGAGGAGCGTGTGCGACTTCCGTTCGACCAGGAACTTGAACTCGTCGAATTACCTAGTACCGAATAGCTGGACGACGTTGGACGGCTCGGGTGCGGCGAGGATTCGAGCCGGGGCGGGTTCCGGCAGATTGTTCAGCACGCCGCCATCGTCCGTCGGAATCCAATCGCCGTAGGTGTCGAGCGTGAGTGAATAGTGTTGGTGGCCTAGCCATTGCGACACCTGCATGAAGTGCACCCCCGCCGACAACTGCATGGTGGCGAAGGTGTGGCGGCTGTAGTCGTGCAGCCTGACGCCCCGCTGGGGTGGTTGGCCGTCGCGGGCGGGTCGGCTGATGGGCAAGCCCGCTGCGGTGAGCGCGGGAGCCAAGACCGTCTCGAACCATGTTCCCAGCTCCGGCGGCTGCGACCAGTCGAGCTGCACCACGGCGCGCTCACCGGGGACTCGGTAGCCACCGTTTTTCCTCGACGGCCATAACGGTGCGGTCGGCTCGTTAGCGCGGGGATGGTCGGCGATGTACGTTCGCATCCGTTCCGCCAGCCACGGCGGCAACGGCACTGATCGGCGAGACTTGCGACTCTTCGGTGTGCTGGTGACCCACTGCCCACCTTTGCGGTCCTTTGTCCGGCGAACGCTCACCGTGCAGCGCGTAGGTTGGCCAGGGCTCGTCGTGAACTCCAAATCCTGAATCTCCAACCCCGCGCACTCGGCCTTGCGCAGTCCCGAGTACGGCAAGAAGTACGCCAACAACTCGTAGATCGGGTAACGCTCCCCCACGATCCGTGCCGTAGCGGCGATTTGCTCAGCGGTCAGCGGGTGATGCTGGAAGGTTTCACGGTCGCCTACGGAGTGCCCGGTACTGAAATCCACCTGTTCCGTCGGACTGACAGGGATAGCCCCGTGCCGGGTGGCGTACTTGAGCACCGCTCTGAGCACGAGCCAGGCGTGCTTCACCGTCTTCGGGGCCAGCTTGCGCCCCGCCAGGTCCGCAAGGAAGTGCTCGCAGTCACGCGGCCGGATACAGGCAACAGCTTGACCACCGAAACGGTCCAGCGAGTAGCGACGAAGCACCTTCTCGTAGTCGTCGAGAGTGCGCTGCTTTAACCGCCCCTGCGCGACCTTGACCTGCTGGCTCTCAATCCACGCTTGCGCGTAGTACCCGAACGGTAAGTCGCCGGCCTTCTTCTGCTCGGCCAGGGCGCTGGTCTGGCCGGTGTGTTTGGCTGCGTTCAGCTCGTCCCGGCGGGCTTCGGCGTCCTCGCGGGTCGCGAAGCTCTCCTGCCGGTTGCGGGTGCGCTTGCGGCCTTCGGGGTTCTGCGGGTCAACCGGGATCGGCAGGCCGTAGCTGTCGCGCTCTACGTCCTTCCAGATCACCCGGTAGGTCTTTACGGGCTTGCCGCGCTTGCGGTCCTTGGTCTCGTACGTCTTGATCCAGGCCATGTCAGGCCACCCTTCTCGTCAGTTCCAGAATCGCTTCGGCGGTAACGGGTTTGCCTTGCCGTTCGAGTTCGTCCGCTGCGGCCTCCGCACGCTGACTCGACGCGATGAAACCGGGACCGTCGGAGAATGCCTCAGGTACCGCTGCGCGTGCGAGCTCAATTGCGCGCCACTGACGGAGCGCGACCGGGTCGGGACGGTCCACGTTGTGCCGAGGATGCTCGTCCCGGATCGCCTCAGCCTCGGCAATGAGCGATGCCCACTGATCGGCGCATTCCTCGTACGTCACCAACGCGGCCATCCAGTGCCACCTAAACCAATACTTGGAAGCCCAATGACTCCGAATGCGGCCTCTGAGGCTCGTGCAGGTCTGCCCCACGTACAGGAGTTCGTCTGTCTCAGGGTCGTAAATGCGATAGACGCAACACTGCGGGTCGTAGCGATGCCCTGCGTGCGGATTCCAGGTCCAAACCTCACCTTCCATCACGCCACCTCTTCCTTGTGGGTATTGTCGATTGCGTTGGTGCGGTTCAGAATCCGGCCGACGGTGGCGCTGCACCACTTGCCGCCGCGTTTGGTGGGATGGCCTTCGGCGGTCAGAACGCGGGCGATCTCACGAGTGCCGATGCGCTGCGCTGCGAGTTCGCGCATCCTGGCCAAGGCGTGTTGTTCTGCAGGAACCGGCACGAGTGCGCCGTCCTTGCTCTCGTAGCCGTAGGGCAGTCCTCCGTGGGCGTATCCACCGGATGCTGCCTTGGCCTTGCGTGCGGCCTCCAACCTGTCGGCGATCATCTCGCGGTCGTACTCGGCGATGGCCCCGAGGATCGTGCGGATGAGCTTGCGACTCGGGTCGCTGGTGGTGCCGGTCAGTAGCTCGTGCTCGCTCTCACGAGCCGACAGCACCACACCCGGCGACTTACGGAGTAGAAGCTCTTGAATCATGACGTCGCGAGCGAGCCTGTCCAGCCTCGGCACGACGATGCCCTGCGCTGTGCCGGTCTTCACCAGCGTCTCAGCCTGCATCCATCCTGCGCGGTCCTTCAGCTCGCTGGTGCCGCTGATGGTGTCTTCACACCACGCGACAATGCGATGTCCGTTGGCCTTGGCCCACTTACGAATTACCTCGCGCTGCACTTCCGGACCGAAGGCTTCCTGCTGCCGAGCGGTTGAACACCGTAGATACGCAACCAGTCTCATCTCGTGCTCCTGTGTTGTCGCTGACCGCCGAAGTCGTGCTACCTGCGGTGCAGCCGTGTTTGTAAACCAAGCACCCCATAGTACGCCAGCATGATGCACGTCACTACACGACTTACGTTGACTCCGTTGATGTTTCACGCTCTATTCGCCGTTGACGCGCGGCGCAGGGTGCCCGTGGGCGCGGCGGGTGCCCTACGTGCGCCCTGGTGGCTGTGGGGCCTGTCTAATGGCCGGTCCTGCGGCGTGGGGCGGGCTGCTGTGTGGGTGGTGGCGTGTTGTGCAGCCGGTCCAGGGCTTCTTCAAACGGGAGAAGTCCCGATCCGTTTGCCGAGGACGGTGACTGTGCAGGCCGGGGCGTGGTGGGCGGAACGGACGGCGCAAGCAACGGAGCCGGCGAATAGCCCTCGTCGTCGTCGACGACCTGCGCATCCAGAATCTCGTTGGCTGTCCAGTCGTCTGAGTTGGGGGCGATGTCGTCGTCGGTGAGCCCTCGGCGTGCACGACTCTCCGCCCGCGACCCGCCGGTCACCATCGCCTCCAAGACTTGCTCAAATCCCTTGGAGGGACCGACTTCTACCTCCACTGCCGTCCTGGAGCTGAGACCAGCGCGGTCCAGGGCGTCGCGGATGGCGGCGAGCTTCACGTTGTCGGGCGCGTCGTCGCTGACGGCAATCTTCAACAGCTCCTTGGCCATCCGGTCGGCAGCAGACTGAAGACGAGCTCTCGCTTTGGCCTGGATGTGTGGCGCGAGGCCCCCGTGCGCGGGGCAGACGTTGCCGCCCGCAATAGCGATACGCGTACATGGCTGGCCGTTGGTCTTGCGCGCGGTACACACCCGATCCGGATTGGGTCGGCGTCCGTCGCCCCACACCACTTCCTTCGGTTTCCGGTTAGCGTCGAACCCTCTCGTCGCGACGATCGGATCGGTCTCTGCTCGCTCGCGCTCCCCACGCTCGCTCTCAGTAGGGTCCTGGACTTCGTCCAAACCCTCAGCGTTCGAATCATTCTCAGTCATTATTTCTCCTTCTTTGCAGCTGTGTACGGCCTACTTGGCAACCCACCCCAAACAACCCACCCCCTTAAGGCCGGGGGCGGGTGGGGTTGGTTGCCCCACCCGCCCGGCCACCGCGCCCGCCAAGCCAACCCACCCCAACTCCCCCCCACCACCTGGGGGCCGGTTGTTTATGCCGCTTACCAGCGGCTTTGTTGGCCGCACCGGCAACCCACCCCAACACGCCCCAGCACCACGGGGCGGGCCATGTGGCGGCCGTTGCCAGCGGTAGCGGCGTCGACAGGGCCAGGCCATCACTCGCGTCCCGTTTTAACCGTGAAATTGATGCCATCGCCGAGTCCCAACCGCTCGCGGACTTTGGGTTTCTCCGAACCGTCGCGTTGTCGCTCGGGCCACTCTGCGTGCTTGGAAACTATCCGGCCGCAGGCGATGAGCTGCCGTACAACGGCAGCGGTCTTCTCCTTGTTGCCGCCCAGCTTCTCTGCGAGCCCGGTGCGAGTAAGAGAGAACGGGGGCTCGTCACGCAAAACCTGTAGCGCTCGGCTGGCGGTTCGCCCCGTAATCGTCGCCTTGCTGCCGGGTAGCGTGTGGCCAGAGTTCGCCCGCGCGATGGACCAACTGACGTCGCCGGCTTCACCGCGTTCCATCGCCTCGGCCGTAGGCAAGTCCCAATCAAGGTTCCACTCGCGCCCGCCCCACCTGCGCGACCCAAACTGCACCGCCAACCGAAACCGCCCAGCGTCCATATCGGGGGGTTCACGGTGCCGCTGGAGCATCCAGCTGTCGGCCCACTGGCTCATGCCCGCTTGGGCGATGCTGTCCAGGTCCAGGTCGCCCTTGCCGGTCTTGTTGAAGTGGTCGGCGATTATCAAGGACGTCTCACTGCCCACCCGCGCATTGAAGTCGCTCAGCATTCGTCCGCGGTCGTACAGGTTCTGCGCTTCAATCCCCCTGGCGTGGTAGGCATACAGCGGGTCTAACACAACAAGCCGTGGTTGCAGCGCGTCGAGGTGACGGGCTAGCGCATTCAAGAACTCGGGGTCGTCCAAGCCACCCGTGTCGAACACGGTATGCAGCGGTAGGTCGTCAAGCGGCACGTCGTACGACCGAGCGATAGATTGCAAGCGACGTTGGTGCTCGTCCCGTCCGCCCTCTCCGGCGAAATACAGCACCGGCCCCGGGTGGGCTACCTCAAACTCGCCGTAGAACGGCAAACCGCTAGCCACCGCCACAGACATCGACAACAGGTTGTAGGACTTGAGGGTCTTCTTCTCGCCGCCTAGCGGGCCGAAGCTGTTGAGCGCCCACACCCCTTTGATCAGCCACTGCATCGGCGGGATAGGCCCAGAGAGCGCCGATGCAGGAACGGCCTCATACCGCACTCGCTCACCACGAGCAGGTGACGAAGACCATTGCTTGCGGCTCTCTGCCAGCCCACGACCGAACGGCGTGTTCGGGTCGGGGAGGCCGTCGGGTCCGAACAGTTCGCTGCCTCGGTAGTCCAGCGGGCGATAGTCCGGGTCACCCGCAACCTTCCGCAGCGCACCATCCAGCGACCGCTCCAGCTCGGCTGGGTCTACGCCGCGCTGGCGCGCCTCAGCGAACTTCGCCTCAATGACCTCAATGGCAGTCCCCACCCCACGTTGCCCCTTAGACCCCAGCCGAACAATCCCCATGAGCGCGCTGTTGACCGTGGGATGACGGTTAGCGCCGGAATCCACAGCCGCAACAACCTCATCCACCCACCCCGCTACGCGGTCGGTCATGTCGCCGTCGCGAAAGGACTCCCTCAGTCTTTGCCCGTCCGTCACGGACGCCTTGGCCAAGGCAGCCGACACCGCAGCATCGGTCTGCGGCAGTCTGGCATCCAAAGCTGCAACAGAGACGCCGCCTGCGTCCGGGTTGACCTCACAACGCACGCGAACCGGATTGGCTGGGTCCTTCCAGTTGGTGGAACCTGGACACCGCAAGACCCGATCAATATTGAAAACCGAATCAACCGTCGCAAGCGGATTGACGCGCTTCGCTACCTCGCGCACCAACCCAGACCACCGCGCGCTCATTGTGTTCCAGCCGACAGCACCGTCGGTGATCGGTTGCGCGTCCTCGACGCGCCAGATGGGCTGCAGGCCATGCCCGCTGTAGATCACAGCCGTTGGCTCAGCACCCACGACCTCTGCCAGTTGGTGAACGACTGCTTCGCACTCGGCGAGCGAGGCAAACCCGCGGTCCTTCACGCCGGGCGTGCATACGTCGAGGTCTGCATACAGAGCGACACCGCGCGCAACGTCGGAGACTCCACCCTTCCGAAACTCTCCGGCCTCCAGATTCAGAGGATTCGGGGAGAACCACACATCCGCGTTGTCGGGAGGGGTCCAACTCCTCAGGCCGCCCACCGACCAGGTTCGCGCTCGAAAGCTCGACTCCTCGGTCGAGTCACGTGCGCAGATGCTCACAACCGAGTCAGGACCGTGCCCGAGACAGCGGAGGACCTGACGAACACTAACTGTGCGTACTCCAAACTCGCTCTTACCCTTCTGTTTACGCGGTGGCTTCGGTTTGGCGGGTGAGGTATGGTGTGTCATTGAGGGGCCTTCCCAAGGGTGCTTCTTGTCGATCAGAGGACGCCGGAACCGATCTCCCAGATACTCGGTTCCGGCGTTCTCTTTGTGTGAGTTAAAGCCATTGCCCGGCAATGCTTTAGGATGTACTGCGTCAGCTACCGGCTGACGTTGACAGGAGAGCTCAGCTCACCTCGTGTGGAAAAGAGGGACGCGTCGGCAGTGTCGGCGCGTCCCTCAGCCATAGTCGACGTCGGCACAGCAGCCGCCACACGCGTTGACCTTGCGGCACCCACACCAGCACACCCACCAGGGGCCGCACGTCCGACGCAGCGACGCTCAGCCACCAGCGAATGCCCCTGTAGCAGTTGCACAGCCGGGTACGTCACGCCCGCGTAAGTAGCTGGACCGAGAAAACCTTGGCGAGCCTGCGCACTCACGTTCACGCCAAGTTCGCTTCGGGCGAGGGGGTGTGCCAACACAGACCGGTCCGATACTTTGTGTCGAGAGCCTGCCGACACGACGGGCACACCCACCACACACCAACCCACTGACCACGCGTCATCGTCAGCAGCGATCCTTCTGTTGAACCAGGAGGCGACGCCGCATGATTTGTCCAGCAGCACCCGTCTCGCCGGAGTCGCGTCTTCTTGTTTCCGTAGCCGGTCTCCAGGAACTGCGGACTCGCGAGCAGGTCACGGACGGTCCAACCATTGCGAGCAAGGAACAGCACTCGCGGGTCCCACGCCGGGACGATGTGCGGCGCGAGCCATGGATCGAGGTTGCTCCAGATGCTGACCTCTGGGATGCCTGGCGCGGGCGGAGGGCTAGAGATCATCCCTGAGCCAGTCGGCGGGTGGTTCGGCCCGCCTGATTCCATCGCTCGGCGATTCTTGCGCAATAACGCGCTCAACTTCTGTTGCGCCCGATAGTTTTCGGCAAGGGCGTAGCTGTCGACCCTCTCTGTCTCGCGCAACATCGCGCTGATCTTGTCGGCCTCGCCTGTAGCGAACGCTTCGCCGATCATGGCGACACCTGCCCACCAGCGACAGGCCGAGCGAGCGACTGCACGTACCGGACCACTCCAGCCGGTGCGTACGCATTGCGGGCCGACAGCTTGAACACCTGAATTCGCCGGCCTTCGGTGGCGTGCCGGAGCATGCTGCTGGTCAGCGTGACGCCGAGTTCGTCTCGCGCGAAGTCAATTACGGCCTGCGCGCCGACGAGAGTGGGATGCTCGGACCAGGTTTCGTTCGCGGGGCGGCGGAGATGCTCACGCCTCGGCAACGCGTCGGGGCGAGATTGGGCAGGCCGGTGCGCCGGTTGCCCAGTCGACCGAGTTTGAACAGTGGACATGGTCAGGAACCTCCTGTCGGGCGGATTCCTGAGGCTCAACCCCAAGAATCCATCGGATGGGATGGAGACCTGGGGGTACTGGTTGTCCCGGCTGGTGCGTCCGACCTCACGGGGGCGGTGATGAATACTCGCCCGTTCAAGGCTGCCCGGCAGTCCCGGCAGTTACCCAGTCGCACTTTTGCCGACACCCGGCCTACGGCGTGCCGTTGGTGTGGGTGCCGCTGCCAAGTATTACCCAAACCGCCAACAGCCGCAACTATTTGCGCATCGAGAAGCACTGGTACACAACCGAATCCCATCTGACAACACCAGACTTCGATCCTAAGTGAATTCTGAGAGCCCACCCGTACGGTGCCCCCATTTCAACGCTGACCGCCTTCGCGAACGGCGGGGTCTGCAACCATGGGTAAAACAGAGTCAGGGAGCGTTTCCTCAAGAGCACGACTCGAACCGACGATTACTCACACGGAAGTCGCCATCAGCCCGCCGTTGGTCGTGTTCAATCAGGTCGACTGCACACGACCAGAGGAATTCGACATGAAGCGCACACCGATCATCGTAGGAGCCTGCGCGCTGGCGATGGGGATCGCCGGCTGCGGAGGCAGCGACGCACCGGCAGAGAAGGAACCCCAAACAGCCTCGGCAGCAGTCCCTACCCAGACTAGCGTCACCTGGGACTACTTGGTCAGTACATATCCCGACATCATCAACACGAACTGTTCCGGCAACTCGGCTGCGTTTCCAACTTGCGCCTCCGCGTTGAACGCGCGGCTCGGGCCACTCGAAGTCGATGTGATGCAGCTACCTGCGGGGAGGCCCCGCGCCAATGTGCTAACCGGCATCAACATGATCAAGGAGGGTTACGACGAGTACAGCGACGCAATGTGCCCTTTGCAGCCCACTCAACTTGATTGCAAGCTCAAAGAAGTTGGAGTCCACAGTGGGCTGAACATCGTCTCGACGAACATCAACCGCGAGGCGGGTGCAAGCTAGAGCCGGTTTTGACCGACCCCGCCGAGCTGGCCAGGGCTGGTCGGCTCGACGGGGTCGGGGTTGAGCGAGGTGGTCCTCGGGTCAGAGGGTTAGTCCTCGCTCGTGCGGGGGACAAGTCGACCCCGTCTCGCCCGTGACAAGTCAAACGGGCTGTTCTAGGCGGCGAGTTTGCTCGCGGTGTGTGTGCGGTTGTGGGTGCAGGCCCCAGGACGGCTATCGCCGGGGTCTGACCTTCGCCACGGCCGACTGCGCAGTGCCGTAGGGGCACGGGTGACCGGCTTGCCGGGTCAACGGCGTAAGCGGGTACCGGCTGCGGCTCGGCGGTTGGCTGTCGCCGTGCCCGCCGCCTTGCCGACCTGGTATCCGGCAGCCGTACTCGCGACTGCGTAGGTGGTCGCTCGCACGGCTGTGACCTTCACCGCTGCGGGGGCAGGTACCACCGCACCGAGGGCGGCTCCAGTCAGCGCCGCTCTACGGACCGTCTTCCGGCGTTGCCGAGCCTGCGCGCGGCGAGCTGCGGCGAGTTCCTGCACGCCCGCCTCGGCCCGTTGCAACGCGGCCTCAGCCTCGTCGAGCGCGCTGGTGACCTTACTGCCCGGACTGGCCGCGAACCGACCTTTCCGGTCGCGCCGGTACGCCCGACTCACGGTCGACTCCGGTGCCGCTGCTCCAGCTCGTCGGCGAGGGCGCGGAGACCTTCATTGTCGGCGGCTTGGGGTGTCTTGCCTCGGTACGCGCCGCCCTCGCCAGGTGGTGCGTCTTCGAGGCCGGGCGGGAGGTTACCCGGCCCCCACGAGAACTCGCCGGCCTCAGGACCGAAGTCGCGCGCGGTCACTAGGTCCAGTTCCATTCTGGGGCTTCGTACGCGCCGGAGGCCTTCACCTGGACGATGCACGCCGCGCCGCGATACCGCACGCCTGTACCGAACGACCGCTGGAAGAAGCTGTCCTGGAGCGGGTAGCGCTGATCGCGACCGGGGATGATCCGCAGACCGCGATATGCGGCGTTCGCGTGCTCGCGGAACGCCACCGGATTGCTCGGTGAGTTCGGCCCGCCTGTCGCCACGACCGCAACGTATCCAGCAGGCAAAAACCAGCTGGGTACGATCCAGGCTGGGCCAAAACTGCCGAGGACTTCCAGGCCGCCGAATTCGCCCGGCGCAACCTGGCCGACGACGTTCTCTTCGGTGAGGTATGCCGGGGCGCTGGCGCTCGGGATGAAGTCGTACTTGGATTCCACGCCGTTGGTCTCCACGCCTCGACGGAAGGTGCTGATCACTTCGGCTTCGTTCGGATGGCACAACACCAACAGGCGACTGGTGGGCGAGGTTCCGAATCCCTTGCTGCGCACCTGGTTGATTCCGTCCACCAGATCACCGGGGTCAATCGCGGTGTTGCCCGACACGAGGTAGTGGCTCGTGCTGCTGGAGAACGTCTGTCCCGCGTGCGGAGGCGGCACCATTCCGTCGGTACCGTTGTACAGTCCGTAAACCTTGTGGGCGAATTCGTTCAGTCCCTCGCTGGGATCGTAGAGCCGCCGGAGGATGGTGCCTGATACCTTGCGATTGTCGGATTCCAAGGCGCGGTTGATGACTGAGCGCACCTGCTCGGCCGTGGCGCTGCGCAAGAACTTCCACGTCATGCGGCTGGCGAGGTCGTAATCCTCGAAGTCGTAACCGAGTATCAGCGCATCGGGTTCGGCGCGCAGGCCGGTCGGCTCACCGAATTCGCTGGCCTTCTCGAAATGATCGCCCCCGGCGGTCTGCGGTATCGCATCGGCGGGGCTGAGAGTGCTGTAGCTGACCAGAGAGGCCAGGGCGCTGCGGCGTTTGTTCCATTCGGACATCAGGGTGGCGGCTTCGTCCCAGATGCTATTGAGATCGACGCCGTCGGCGGTCTGAGAGACGAGAACGTCGCCCTGGGACGAATAGCCTGAGGCGGGATCGCCGCCGAAGATGAACAGCGTCTTGTGCTCAGGAAACGAGCGGAGCAGGGATGGGTGGGTGGTGGTCATTGTGAAATCCAATTCGGACAGATAGCGGACGGGACGTAGGTTCGCGGGCGCTGCCCATACGATCATCGGTCCTCTGAACCGAACTCGAATATTCACTTAGATATCGGACACAACCCGATAGAGAAACTGGGGACTGCAATGGTCGCTCGCCGAGCGACGCCCTACCGGCTGCGGGCGCTGCCCTGCGGTGCCGGTACTGCCGCCACCGTATGCCCCCATCCGAAGCCGTGCCAAGGCGTGCCGCCGCCGTCAGCCTCGGTCAGCGAATCGGTACCGTGCTACCCCCGTGCTACCCACCGGCGCTGACTTGGCGGTGTGCCGCCGGTGGCCGCTGGTGCGCAACCGGTCGCGAGAATACGCCTCTCACCTGGACTTAGGACAGATGCGGCCTCCCATCGGCGCAGGTAACGGCCAACCGCTGAAAGCACACCGTAGGTATTCAAAACCCGTCCAGTGTGAGTTCGAGTCTCACCGGGGGCACCAGAAATCGCAGGTAGATGCCTTTTAACTAACTTCCTCACCGCTGCACGTCTGCGTCATGTAGCAGTCGTGTAACACCTGGTTGTCCCAGCAAGGGTTCGGGTGACCACCTCGTTCGCCTCCCAAGTGGGTGAGCAACAGCTGACCCGCCTACCCAAGTCGACGGTCGATCATTCGCCGCCGAACGTGGTCGATGCACGTAGCGCCGTCAGGTAGCCGACCATCGCCGAGCACATGACCACGTAGTACCTCGCCAGATCGGGATCGGCCTCAGAAACCTGCACGCTCCCGTGTCTCACGCCTGGCTGATCACTACTGGAGCCGTACAACTTTTTCCAGCCCTCAACAAGTGCCGGATGTAGACCGTAACTTCGCTTAATCTCTTCCAACATCGGACCTAGCGTCGGCTTGCCTGGCGCAAGGTCGGACGCAGTTGCCTCGACAGCGCTAATCGCCTCTTTGATCGAGTTCGCATAATCTGGGCTATCCCGATCGCTCAGCATCGACAACGACTTCCGAAGATGACTCTTAGCACCGTCGCTAACCTCGTCCGCGCCCAACACATCTTCTATGGCCGATACTTCATCTGGATTTGAAATATCCGTAAGAACTCCGTCTATAAACCGATACCCAGAGCGGCGACGCTCCAGCGACTTGTTGTAAGACAGCTCCAGTTCAGCAAACTCCGGCTCGCGCCGGAATTCCTCAACAATCGCTTCGATGAGGTCATACATCCTGTTGAAGGGGCCCGAAATTATTGCTAGCTCAGCAACCTTCTTAAAGTTGGCCACAGTGAAGGATTCGGCAGAACGGTGCAGTTCATGCATCCATATCCGCCGGGCTGACAACTCAACTAGCTCATGCCTACGCCAGTTGCCCATGTCCGCCGCGCGAGACGGGGCCTCATACAACCATATGTACGTGCAGTTCCACAGCGCCATTCGCAGTTGGTCATCTGCTCCATCTAGCTGAATAGCATCTCGCGGTGCTGTGAACCCATGCCGCTCAGAGAATCCCATTGCTACATGATGACCAGCTTTCGAACCAACCCGTACCCGACGCGCCTAGCCCTGATCCACCTGAGGCCCTCACGCTGCCTGCCAGCCCAGACATGCGTTGGAGTCGGCTGGCCCTATTGGCTGCAGCCGACGCCGCTCCGAAGACCGCCCGCGGATGCGTGACTGTCCTACATGTCCGATACGGTCCTGCACATGTCGAAGCGTGCATTTGGTGAGATCCCAGGAGTTCCTGAAGGCACCACGTTCGCAACACGTCGCGAAGCGTGGGCAGCCGGCGTGCATCGAGAAACGCAAGGCGGTATGTCGGGCGATGCCACCGGCACCGAGTCGATCGTTGTGTCAGGCGGGTACGTCGATGACGAGGACCACGGCGATGTAATTGTTTACACCGGACAGGGTGGTCGCGACGGCAATACTGGGCGTCAGGTCGCTGACCAGGAACTCACCGCCCGAAACCTTGGCTTGGCCCGGTGCAGCACCGAAGGCATCCCCGTCCGAGTGATCCGCGGTTCGAGCGGGGATCGAAACTACTCCCCGAACAGCGGCTACCGCTACGACGGGCTTTACCAAGTTACTGATTACTGGCACGAGGTCGGCCGGCATGGCTACAAGGTCTGGCGGTACCGGCTGGTCAAGGTCGGAGCAAGCGTCACTTCCGAAACTGAGGATGATTCCGGGACTCAGCGAGTCGAAACGACCACACAGCGGATCGTTCGGAACACAGCAATCGCAGCCAAGGTCAAGGAGCTCCACGACCACACGTGTCAGGTTTGCGGAACACGGCTAACGGTCGCGACTGGCGGATACTCAGAGGCTGCTCACATCCGCGGTCTAGGCGCGCCACATAACGGTCCCGACGTCGCTAGTAACATCCTCTGCTTGTGCCCGAACGACCACGTGCTATTTGACAATGGCGCAATCTACATCGACAACGAATGGATCGTTAGGGCCGTGGAGGGCGGCACAGCGCTCGGCACGTTGCGGCAGGTCCAGGGCCATCACATCGACCGCGACCACGTGCAGTATCACCGACTGCATTACGCCACGGGCTAACGTCGCAAACCCCACGGGTTGAGCGGAGGAGTGGAGCGTCATAGAGCGGCCGTGTCAGTCTCGGTCGGCCGATTGCCTTGGGGATGGAACCCCACACTCGCGGGCGACGTCCTATAAAAATGCCGCCCTACGATCCCGACTGCATGCTCTGCCGGGCAGCCCTCGCTCACGCGCCTGGCGGCGTCCTGAATATATCCAGGCTACCCGACAACCGCCCAATCGACGACACTTCCACGCAGCGCCACCGCCGTCGAGAATTTCGGTGACGACGATTAAAGGGCATGCTCTCCAGACACATCGCAAGTCCGTCGCGCCAATCGTCGGTGTCTATATCCGGGACTCCCACCCCGACCCGTAATATCTTTGACTAATGACCGCTGTCGGCTGGGCATACCTCTTACATTCGGTGGCGTTGGTTCTTCAAATTGCCGGCGCCGTACTAGTGGCGCTCGATATAAAACAATCGCAGGACAATACGACTCGCTTCAAGAAGGCTCTTGATCGAGCGGAAGAGATTCGTAACAAACATGTTTCAGTCATTGGTAGCCAACCTCGGTCGGTCCCGTCCCCCTTCGGCGGGACCATTCGTATCCCGCAGGTGGCAACCGCCGCACGCGAACAGATAGCCGACCAAGTTGGCCCGTCAGCCACCGCTGAGCGCAAAGCGCTGACGAGCTTCGTACGCGAACAATATGAAGTCAGCAAAGTCCGCCGCTGGCTCGGCGTCGGCCTTTTAGTGCTCGGTATCGCTGTCGGATTCGCTGCGAACGTCGTAGCACTGTGAGGTTGCTGTCAAGTAATTGCCAGGCCTGTTCGCACAGGGCGACACTGCTTCTGCTCCACGATCGCTGTTCCCCTACTCTCGACCCGAACTTGATCGATCCTTACAAACCACGTCAGCAGACCCACCACGACCGCTCGGTTATGACTTTTGGTTTGGGGGCGGGAGCTTCTTCGGCGGCTCGAGCGCCTTCCTCAACGAGGAGCTGGAATCTACCGTCGAACGCAGTTGGCGTAGTTCATCAATGGTGAGCTCCTGCTGTCTACCGAGTACTTCTATCTGTTTGAGTACGCGACTCGTACCGGGGCGACCTCTAGCCCCAGGCGCATATGACTCCACGACGTCGAACGTTGCCACAACCGGTTGGTCAGGATTAGACATGAGCTCCGTGACTCTATGCGCCACCTCCCCGTCTACAACGCCAGCCGTGAAAGGACGTCCGGCAGCCGGGACGAAATATAACGACCCTAGAGACCAACGGAACCCGTCGATGCGACCAACTTCGCGCGCCTCGCGACGCTGAATATTCTGGGTTTCGAGTTCTAGCTGGAGCCGAACGGCTCCCTCGCTTGTGAAGTCCAGTGGGATTCGTCCTACGCGGCGCTGCCGGATTGACCCATGGATTCCCCAACCGCCACTGAGCGAAGCCGCAACTACGCGCTTGAGCGCTTGCCGCGCCCCCGGGGGTAGTTCGGCAACCTCAGCGGCGAGCGGACTATCAGGGTCCTCGTCGCTGGCGTGCCCGAGTATCGTGGCGACCGTACGAAGAGCATCCGAGTCCACCGAGGACGCAGCCGTCGATGGATCGGCAGTCTGATTGACGGGAATCTCTTGCCGCGCAACCCGGAACACGACCCGGACCGAACCAGGAGTTGCACCTTCGATCCTGAGGTTGTCACCGTATCGTTCGCGTCCAGCCAGAGACTTTGCAGTTTGTTTGACCGCTTCGCTCATTCCGCTAACGAAGCGCGCGAATTGCTTCGCGTTGGCTGTGTGGCTCTCGATCCCAGGCCCGTCTAGGTGCAGGTCAACCTCGGCCTGCTCGGGGCCCGCTTCCTGCTCGTAGACGTTAAGCAGAGCCGGATCGTCGCCAACCACGCCCGCCCTGATTGAGGCCCTCAGGTGCTCATCGGCCGGAGAGTTTCCTGCTGCATCCCGGAGCGCTTGACGCAGGAGGGCGGCGAGATCTGGGTCAGTCACATCGTCACCTCCAAGTATCCCTTCCGCTCCCCACTGTCCAGTAGGACACCATTCTCGTCCTTTACGCGAGACCATGTGGCATCCCACAGCGCGACATGGACGGGCGTGTCAGGGATTATGAACGCGTCAACTAGCCCACCCATGGGTTGAAGGCGCCCCAGGTTGTTGATCTCACTAGAGTTGACGTTTTGCAACGTCATCAGGGGCACCATGTCGCTGAGGCGCGGGCTCGAACACACGTTCTCATACTCCAGCCTCGGTACGACAACAACGACGTCTATGTCCGATGGAGCGGCCCACGTCTTGAGACTCACGAACCCCCCGTCGACCCAGAGTCGCGCGGACTCAAAAAAGTAACCCACGACGTCTACGTACAGCCGGAACGCACCAAATAGGCGTTCACGCACATCACGATGGGGGGCATCGTCTACAAACGCCTTGTAGATCTCGTCCAGCGTGGCAGGGTGCCGTCCAGGTGGGAGCGTTGAATACGGTCCAGCCACCGACGGAATCGCCATCTTTGCGTTTGTCCCCTTCCCCATGCGTGGATTCGTAATCTTCGCACGGCGATGGATGCGATTCTCAACCAACTCGCCAAACGAAGGCGGTTGCGGCAGACAGCGAACACAGACGTGCGATCGGAGCGGCGGAAGCAAGCACCCACTCTTCCAAACATGGGGGCGTCTGACTGAGTGAAATTAGCTAGCGGACGGGCGTTCTTATCGCTGACCGTGCTACATACACGCTATGTCAAGCCCACCGCGTCGAGGGTTCACGAGCGCTGCAAACGTCAGCTCGGTCACCCCAGCCCCCCCGGCAGCACCCACATCACTGCAACCAGCCCTCCGCAGGACGAACGTCTGCGCAATCATTAGTTTGCTTTGCGGTCTCACGCTTTTTGCCCTGCCGGCAACAGTCTTCGGCGCCATCGGAATCGCCGAGCTCCTGCGTCGAGACCACGAGGACGGCACGCTCCTTGCGACGTTTGGACTGCTGCTAGGCGTCTTGGAGCTCGCCGCACTGATCGTCGTGTTCACTGTCGGCGACTTCTCGCTCACCGAGACGTTCACATAAGTAGGGGTGGGGGGACCCCCTGTGGGAGCTGCGGTCCATATCGACGCCCCAGCGACCTTCTCCCTCTCTGTCGGAATCCAGCCTGCAAAATGGGGCAGAACTGCCCTGACCAGGACAGATAGTGAGCTAAGCGTCGCTTAAGCGCTTAGTTCAGTAGTCCGTTCGGCCGACAGTCCCGCCTTAGCGCGGTAACTGTTGCGGGCTTGCGTGTTTCGACAATCCTTGCATCGGCTCTCGCGCCGGGGCGTGCCGTCTTTGCGTACGGAGCCCTTGAGGTGGAAGTCGTCGACAGGGAGGTCGTCCGCGCATCCGAGACAGCGTTTGTGGGTCGTCGCCCGGACACGCTGCCGGGCGATGTGAGCTTGCCGTCGCCAGTGGACGAGTTGCCGCTTGGTGAGCACCAGGTCGCGGTTTTCGAGGTAGTAGTCCGCCGACCGGACCGCGTCACATAGTTTGCAGTAGGAGCGCCGCCCGTCCCGTTTGGTGCGGTCTCGGTTGAACTGGTAGGCGGGCTTGTCGATACCGCAGTCCGGGCAACGTTTGAGCGCAGCTGCTGGGTCTTCCAGTTCGGGGCTGCTGGCCGTCACCACACTTCTCCTGAGATGCGGGCGGTGGCTTCGTTGCGTCGGACTACGGCCCGGAACTCGTCAACGTCCCTGCGATGCGCAGCTAAGGGCTGTGGCCGGCACTTTGCGACCAGTGGACTGTCCCACTGCCGCTGGCGGTTCGTGCGAAGCTCCGTCCGCGTCTCCAGGCCGTCTTCTGCGCTCCGTGTGACAGGTGCTCCACCACCGAGCGATTCGGGACCACCGTCGTGCATACCCGGACTCATGCCCGCACTTCTTCGGCGGTCGACTGCGCTGCCTCAAGGGTTGCTTTCGCTTCGGCAGCCGATGCGGGACAGTACGGGCGCTGCTTTGCCGCCCAGATCAGCAGCGCACGACCCTCATCGGCAGTTTTGCGCTCGTGTGCCCTGTTGAGCGCGTCGATCGCGGAGTCGTGGCGGTAGTTCCAGTGCCATCCGGAGTTGTACCCGGCAGGTGCGGGGATCAGCCCAAACGATCGGAGGTGGGTACGCAGGTCGGCGAGAGCATTGTTCTCATCTTTCAGTGCCATAAGGCGCTGCCATTCAGCGGCTTTGTCTGCGTCGAGTGCCTGCTGCGGCGTGGTGATATCGCCCAGTTCGGCGGCTATGGCGAGCACTTCGTCGCTCAGCTCATCGAATCGTTCGGTGAGTTTTGCAGGTGCAGAACCGATGTTGCCGAAGGCGTGAGTGCGTGCCTCTGTCGCGTTTCGGTGCCACACGCGGTCCAGAACTGCGTCAACATGCTCAGCGGATGGGAGGTCGATGGTCTCCAGCACGGCACTGAGGTCCAGTTCGTTGGTGTCGAACAGCTGGTCTCCGGCCGAGATCGCTGAAGTTTCTACGTGATGGCTGTACTGCGCGGACAACGTTTGAGCGTGCCGCGCGCGCTGCACTGCGGCATGCGCCTTCGCTGCATTCTTGGCTGTCAGAACACCTAGATTCACGAGTGCGTCAGAGAGCCTGTCGACTGCCTCCAGCATGGAAAGGTCATAGTCGTAGCGGTTAGTGTTGGCAATAGCCATGGAATGCTCCAAAGGGTTCTGCGCAGCATCTACTGCCGCGCGTGTGAATTGTTGCGAAACAGCGCATTCGCTGCTTGCAAGGTCGATCGAGGGTCAGCACTCGCCAGGAGCGCGCCCGTCGCGGTGCGCGCGGGAGCCCCAGCCCGATCTACGGGTTCGACTCGTTGGACTTCATGTCCGTGAGACGGTCTGTAAGGTGCTTGAGCCGGGAGACAGCAGCGACATGACCTCCGGTTCCCGCAACCGCGATAACGAGGTCTCCAGCTAGCCGTAGCGCCTCATTACTGTTGAGGGTCCAGCGGTAGCCCCCGCTGCCGTCGATGACCTCGATCGGCCGATAGCGCGCCGCCCGTCCATGAGCGGCTGTCTTTACCCGATAGTTGGTTACTGCTTGGACTTTCGCCAACGTTCAGACTTCCTTGAGGACGGTGAGCAGACGGGCGAGGTCCGCGTCGGGGATGGAGACGAATGCTCCACCTTGTCTGATGACGATGCGCTCACCGTCGGAGAATGAACTACGGCTTAGCCGGATCGGGGGCACGGCCCCGGTGTGAGAGCTGACGATAGTCGGGGTGTTAAGCATCGTGGCTGGCACGCTTCGTCTCCTGGACGCGGGCGAGTTCTTCGCCCAGGTCGAAAAGCTGGTCTGCGACGGTCGCCACTGCGTCAACCGGAATGCCGATGACGGCACCGGCTTGGTCGATCCTGAGTCGCCGCTCTCCAGTGTGCGGAATGACACCTAGACGTAAGGTGGCGAGTGTTCGGCCACGGTGGTCAATCAGATTAATCACGAGAAATCCTTCGTGCATAAGACCGCCTAGCTTGGACGCTGACGGCATAAAATGGAAATTGCGGGAACGGGTTAGCGATTGCGTCATTAGGCGGCAGACGACGCCGCTAGAGTGATTGAATGCGATTCCCGCGTTTCGGCATTCCACTCAGGTCTTAACCGCGTAAGAACATCTCCGAATGTGATGCGAGGTTCGATCTCGCGGTAATAGTCGGCTTCTTCTGTGTTGTAACCGATCGTATAGGCGTCCGCACGGGATCTCTAATCTGTGACTAGATCCTCATAGAGTTCCTTAGCTGCCTTAATCCAGGGATTCCCGACCTTGGGTGGCAATGTGCCGCGACGTCTACGGCGACTGAAATGCTTCCAGCAGAGTTGCCGGGCCGCGTTAGCCGGCCGATCGCACTCTAGGCAGATAAGCGCCATATTATCCCTGCCTAGCTGTCAACAGTGGTTAGCTTCTCCAGGGCGTCTGTGTGGACATACCAGCGAGATCCAACGCGCTTACCAGCAACAGTTCCCTCCCGAACGAGGTCTAGCGCGTGCCGCCTAGTGCATCCGAGTACCGCCGCAAGTTCACGGATCGGAACTAGTGGGGATGTGGTCACATAATCACCTCCCTAAGATCAATTGTTCGATTATCGGGCACCCGATTGATTCCCGTTAAGAATGGCACGTACCGTTAAAGCTCCATATTCCTATTATGACTCTTGACTGGCGGAGACCTCGATCCGCGAGAGGCGACGGCGCGCCTGACTCAAGGTTTAGCTCCTACCGACTCTGTGTCGATGCCTTTGTAAGAGACTTAGAGTGAATCTGTATAGCCGCAGTTCAGGGAACTTCGAAATGGCAGTTTTTGCCATCGCCGATGGCAATATCTGCCATCAAAGCATGAGGCAATGTCATGTTTGACGACGTGATTCTCCGAAACAGGCGTGCGAAACTGCAGCAAACGTGCCCGCACGATGATGCTCACACGACTTCGTGCGCGCGCCATAGTCGAACCACACCCCGTCAGGAACGATCAGGCACGTTCGCACAGACCCCTGATCCAGTAACCCCATTTCGACCGCAGGTTTAATAATCCTGCGCATTACGTCCCCGTTTGTCATATCAGGTTTCCCGACGATGCGCTGCAACTCCCCGTCTTCCAGCGGACAGTGCCCATCCCGATTGTGCTTGGCCCACGCGTAATACCCGGCCCTGCTCGGCGGCTTGTTGTTCACGTTCCGGCTGAGGTCGAGAAACATCAGCCGACGCCCTTTGAACCACTCTGTGGCAGGGTCATGCACCCTGCGCGCAGTCGCCGCCCGCTCGGCTCTCAAACGTTGCAATTCTTCGTCGACCCGCTGCTCAACCTGCTGGAGCGCCCACTCATCGAAATTGGCTGGCAGAACGCACACTTCGTCGCCAGTCTCCATGGTGCTCAGTACGGAAGCCACCCGCCCGACTCACCACGCTCGACCACGATCATCTCGCGTACGTGCTCCCCGTTTACGCCCCCTAGTGCGATACGCCGAAACCGGCCGTCGTCGCACTGGAAGAACACAAGCCCCCAAGCTGCAAGCAAGTAGCCGAACAGGTCAGCGGGCCCAACACACTTGGCACCGCGGGCACCCTTCCCCGCTTGTGGCTCTCCAGTTACGTGCCGATAACGCTTCACAGCCCCGTCACGCCTGCATCCCCACGCCATGGGGGCACCCGACGCCTCACACGCGCAGTCGACGGTCACACATGTCGACAAACGCACTGTCCGGGGTTGTGCACGGCCACCATTTCGAGTCGACCGCTCGTCCATCAGCCCGCTCATGACGTCCTCGCTCGCTCGTACCTCTGGATACGACCCAGCGGAAACCTCCGGGGACGCCCAATCTTCGTTGCCGGAACCGACTGCCCCGCAGCCAGATCGCGAACTGTGCGCAGGGATAATCTGCCACCGCTCCGCGAGCTGCTCTGCCGTAAGGGAAGGGCTATCAGTCATCTTCCGTGACCCTCCTGTCAACTGTCCGGAGCGCTGCTGGGTGCAGATCACGCCACGTCACCCGCCATTGCCGCCAACTCGCAGCGCCGGATGCGAACCATCCGCTGGCCGAGTCGGTCCGCTTTTAGCTGCCCGGACCGATACCACCGTCGAATCGTCTTTTCGCTTACGCGCGCTTCCTGCGCTGCTTCTGCAACCGTCAGCCAATCAATCCCTTGCATGCACAAATCCCATCGCAAACCTCGTTTCCGCTACCCAGAGGCAGCATTGAAGACCCCGCCGCAGGCGGGGCACTAGTAGTGGATGCCGGGCGGCCGCTCAACCGGGACGACCGCTCGGTACTGCTGATCTTCAGTTCTCTTAGCAACACTCGCGGTACCGACCGCGACTTGAGAACAATGGCAGCACGGAATATGTTGCGCAAGAACACTGTCCGGAATTCCGAACAGCCCGTTCGGGCCTTTAGACCCCGACCAGCAAACTCTAGATCGAAACCCCAGAAAAATTGTCCGAAAAACCGGACTAGCAGTTGTCCGAAAAACCGGACTACTCAGCCAAGCGCGTTTCGGACCGCGTCCCACTGCGACTGCGCAGCCGATGCATACCGCTGAGTCACCAACACCGATGAGTGCCCCATGAGCTTCGACACCGTGTCCAAGGGGATACCTTTCTGCACGAGCGAACTACCGAAGGTGTGCCTAAGATCGTGCGGCCGAACGGCACCGACACGCTTGCGAGACTTCCCATCCCCAATGAAAGCCGCATTGCCGGCAGCTGCGAGGCCGTGAGCAAACGAAGTCCCGTTGGGCGGCGTTCCGCTTGCCGTACGAAGAACGAGACCGTACAGGGGGCGTTTACCACCCTTGTACGTGACTTTCAGCGGTTCACCCAAACCCTCGGCGTCCAGGCGCTCCGCGACCAACTTCGCCAGTTTGTCGCCGATCGGGACCACGCGGGTCTTGCCAGTCTTGGGAGCCTTCATGTAACGCTCTCGCCGTTCCCATGCCCAGCGAATTGTGATCGTCTGTCCGACCAGGTCCACGTCGTCATAGTGAATCCCGCAGACCTCGCCCCACCGGCAACCCGTCCCGACCAACAACTCGAAAGTGAACCTGTACTGATCCGCCAAGACCTCGCGGATGGCATCGACCTCTGCATCCGACAGCCATCGCTCAGGGCTAGGCGGTATTGCTGGATATTCCAGCGCAGTACAAGGGTTCGTATCAATTAAACCCTCGCGCATCGCGGCCTTCAATGACGCCGAGAGGACACCCACCGTCTTTCTGACCGAGGACGGGGACAACCCCGCGCCACCCTCCGCTTTGGACTTGGATAGCTCACGAACCCAGGATTGGACTCCCGGACGACCGATCTCGCCTAGCGCGACTCGATCCCACTTTGGTGCGAGGTGATTTACGATCCGTAGGTTGTCGCGGCTGAGCGTGGACGCCTCGACAGTACGAGTCGGAACCCACCGCTCCCGCCATTCTCCCCACGTGAGAGATTCTCTCGGTTTGCGAAGGCGGGCAGCATCCTCAGCTGCCTGAGCCTTGCCCAAAGCGACTTTCTCTTTGTCAAACGTTCCAGCGGATCTCTGCCTACCGTGCTCGTCTCGATAGCCTGCTCGATACCGCCCGCTGGGAAGTTGTTGGGTCCATGCCATGCGAGCACATTACCGTGCGGCAGCAGCAATCAGGCGTGCAGCAGCGTGCGGCAACAGGATCCGACCCAGTGTCCCCCCGCGGCCCTCTATGAACACTTGCCCGTGTCCTAAAATCCTTTTACCAGCACATATTCCGTAGTTGACGTGGCGTTATCGCGGATGCTAAGAAACACGGCAAATGGTTTCAAAACCCGTCCAGTGTGAGTTCGAGTC
>NZ_JSYC01000105.1:0-37028 GCF_054823965.1 Gordonia sp. GN26
TCGCCAGATCTGCCGAGCGGGAAGGAAACGCACGAGCGGGAACGAAAACGCCCCGCCGGCGCAGGCCGGCGGGGCGAATCCAGTTGAGCCAGAGGGCGATCAGCGCAGCAGCGCGCGGCTCATGACGACGCGCTGGATCTGGTTGGTGCCCTCGTAGATCTGGGTGATCTTGGCGTCGCGCATCATGCGCTCGACCGGGAAGTCGCGGGTGTAGCCGGCGCCACCGAAGAGCTGGACGGCGTCGGTGGTGACCTCCATGGCGACGTCGGAGGCGAAGCACTTCGACGCCGAGCTGATGAAGCCGAGGTTCTTCTCGCCACGCTCGGCGCGGGCGGCCGAGGTGTAGACCATGAGGCGCGCGGCCTCGACCTTCATCGCCATGTCGGCGATCATGAACTCGACGCCCTGGAACGAGCTGATCGGCTTGCCGAACTGCTTGCGGTCCTTGACGTATTCGATGGCCTTGTCGAGCGCACCCTGCGCGATGCCGACGGCCTGTGCACCGATGGTCGGGCGGGTGTGGTCGAGGGTCTGCAGGGCGGTCTTGAAGCCGGTGCCCTCGTCGCCGATGATGCGGTCGAGCGGGATGGTGCAGTCCTCGAAGTACAGCTCCGCGGTGGGCGAACCCTTGATGCCGAGCTTCTTCTCCAGCGGGCCGACGGTGAAGCCGGGGTCGTCCTTGTGGACCATGAACGCGGAGATGCCGTTGGCCTTCTTCTCCGGGTCGGTCACGGCCATGACGGTGTACCAGGTCGACTTGCCGCCGTTGGTGATCCAGCACTTGGAGCCGTTGAGGACCCAGTTATTGCCGTCCTTGCGGGCGCGGGTCTTCATGCCGGCGGCGTCGGAACCGGCCTCGCGCTCGGACAGCGCGTAGGAGGCCATGGCCTCACCGGAGGCGATGCCCGGGAGCACCTGCTGCTTGAGTTCGTCCGAGCCGTTGAGGATCAGACCCATGGTGCCGAGCTTGTTGACGGCCGGGATCAGCGACGCCGAGGCGTCCACGCGGGCCACTTCCTCGATGACGATGCAGGCTGCGATCGAGTCGCCGCCCTGGCCGCCGAACTGCTCGGGGACGTGGATGGCGTTGAAGCCCGACGCGTTGAGTGCGTTCAGCGCCTCCTCCGGGAAGCGCGAGTTCTCGTCGACGTCAGCCGCGTGCGGCTCGATCTCCTTCTCGGAGAGCGCGCGGATGGCCTCGCGCAGGGCGACGTGCTCCTCCGGAAGCTGGAAGACGTCGAAGTCGGGATTTCCGAAACCCATGACAACTCCTCACGGCACGGGGTGCCAAATTGGTGGTTATCTATCAGTGCATCACGGCACTCAGTGCCATGTCAACGCACCACAGCACCGGAGGAATGCGACCCACGTCACCGATTGTGCTCGTCGCGTTCGGTGTTGTCCCGAACCTGCCGGACTCGGTCAGGATTTCCGCAGCTGAGCGGCCACGCGCCGGGCCACCTCGTCCGGCGAGGTGCCGGCCGGATAGGTCACCACGGTGACCTGTTGGGCCCCATCGTCGCCGGCCGCGGTGGCGGAAGCGTCTACGTCGGCACCGAGTGCCACTGCGACCCGGGCGAGCTCACGACGCAGGCGTTCGAGCGTTGCGTCGGCGTCGCCGCGGATCATCTGCCGGAGCAGGTAGTTGTGCGTGCCGGTGATCGCCGCGACGTAGGCGACGATGCGGACCGGCGGCTCGTCGGGCAGGCGCCGGCGCAGGAACTCCTCGAAGGCGCCCTGGTAGCGGTAGGTGGTGACGAGCTCGCGATCACGCAGCGCGGGGACCTCCTGCACCACCTGGGCGCGCCGGACGGCCAGGTCGCGGTCCCGCCGGAAATGGCTGAACACGACCTCCGCGGCAGCGCACACCGCCGACCACGGATCACCCTCGAAGCCGGCCAGGGTGTCATCGACCTGCGCCAGCAGGGATTCGTGATCCGCGAAGATCACGTCCTCCTTGGAACCGAACTGCCGGAAGAACGTGCGACGCGACATCCCCGCGGCCGACGCGATCTGCTCGACCGTCGTCGACTCGTAGCCGTGCTCGCTGAACAGCCGGATCGACTCGGCGACGACGAGCATGCGGAAGCTCGCGCTGTCGACATCGGCAACTGACATGGGTCAAGTATCACCACATGTACACGGACACGGGCGCACCCCACCGGCAAGCCTCATTCGGCGCGGGCTTGTGCTCGCAGCTCGCCTTTCAGGACCTTGCCGGTGGGGGTGCGCGGCAGTTCGTGCGCGAAGACGATGTCGCGCGGCACCTTGTAGCCGGCGAGCAGGCGACGACCGTGCTCGACGAGCTCCTCGGCGGTCAGCGTGGCACCCGGCTGCAACAGGACGTAGGCGCGGGGCCGCTCGCCCCACTTCTCGTCCGCGACACCGATGACCGCGACGTCGAGGACGGCGTCGTGACTCACCAGCGCCTGCTCGACCTCGATGGTCGAGATGTTCTCGCCGCCGGAGATGATGATGTCCTTGGCGCGGTCGCGGAGCTGGATGTAGCCGTCGGGGTGCATGACGCCGAGGTCGCCGGTGTGGAACCAGCCGCCCGCGAACGCCTTTCGGGTTTCCTCCTCGTCACGGAAGTACCCGGCCATCACGTTGTTGCCGCGCAGCACGATCTCGCCCATGGTCTCGCCGTCGGCGGGGACGTCGACCAGCGGCACCTGGTCGGCGACCACGACGCGCGCGGTCTCGGCCTGGACCATGCCCACTCCCTGACGGGAGAGCTTCGCCGCACGATCGTTGGGTTCCAGTGCGCCCCAAGCATCTTGGTACTCGCAGATGGTGTACGGGCCGTACACCTCGGTGAGGCCGTAGACGTGGACGACGGTCACGCCGATCGCCTCGAGCGAGCCGATCACGGTCGGCGACGGCGGCGCTCCGGCGGTGGTGATGTGCAGCGGACGGCCGAGTCGGTGCGCACGCGGCGAGCCGACGATGGTGGTGCAGACGGTCGGGGCACCGCACATATGGGTGACGCCGAGATCGTCGATGGCGTCCCAGATCGCATCCGCGCGCACGGCACGCAGACAGACGTGGGTGGCGCCGGCGTGGGTCACGGCCCACGGCGTGCACCACCCGTTGCAGTGGAACATCGGCAGCGTCCACAGGTACCGCGACGACCCGGTGAACTGGTTGTGGAAGGTCTCGCCGAAGGAGTTCAGGTACGCGCCCCGGTGAGTGTACATGACGCCCTTGGGCTTACCGGTGGTTCCCGACGTGTAGTTGATCGAGATGATCGTGTTCTCGTCATCGACCGTCCACGGGATCGGCGTCGGATCGAGTTCGTCGGCCGCGGCGAGGTGATCGTCGTAGGAGACGAGTCCGTCGATCCCGGCGTCGGCTACGGGACCGGGGGTCACGCCGAATTCGGGATCGGCGATCTCGACGACCGTCTCGACCTCCGGCACCTGGCCGATGATCGCGGACACGGTCTCGCGGAACTCGGCATCGAAGTAGAGGGCCTTGGCCCCCGAGTGGTCGAGGATGTAGACCAGCTCGGGTCCGGCGAGACGCGAGTTGAGGGCGACGAGGACGCCACCTGCCAGCGGCACAGCGTAGTGCGCGATCAGCATCTCGGGGATGTTCGGGGCCAGGTAGGCCACGCGGTCACCGGGCTTGATCTTCGATGCGAGCACCCGGGCGAGGCGCTGGACGTGGTCGGCGAACTCTGCGTAGGTGTGCCGGCGCTGCCCGTAGAGGATGGCGGCGCGGTCGGGGAAGACCGCCGCCGAACGTTCCAGGAAGCGCAGCGGGCTCATCTCGGAGCGGTTGGCCCCGCCCCATTCCGTGGTCGAGGGGCCCGTGCCCGCAGACACATCGGGGGACGGGGCTGCGCCAGTCCCGGACACATCGGGGGTGGAGACCGACATCGTTCCTCCGTTTTCTCGCGACCGTTGTGACAGGACCCGGGTTGTGATGGTCCATACGTGCGACGGCGATCTAGGGTACTGATCACATCGAAATGCCTGCACCCTCCAAAGTGGGGGTTCGACGCCGACACCGTGACCGGATTGGTGCACTCCCCGCGCCGGTAGCAGGCGCCACAAAATGTGGGCCGAAGGCGTGCGCACTACGTACGGTGGATCCATGGCAACTCCCACTGAGAGTCCCACCCCGTCGCAGCACACCCCGATCGCCAAGGAGCCGACCCTCGACGATCCCGTCAGCCCGACCGAGGTCACCCCTGACGACGACCTGTCGGCCGACGAGCGCGCGCTGCTCGTCGACAACCTCCGGTTCGCCCTCGACGGCCGGTGGCGCGCCACCCGGGAATACGTACGCGAGAACTCCAACCGAGCCGACCTGCTCCCCGATCCCTCCCGCACGCTGGAGGAGGCACGCACCCACACCCTCGAGGTGATGCGGGAGCTGGCGTCGCAGGGCTTCGCATCCGCTGGCTTCGCCGCCGATCACGGTGGCACCGGCGACATCGGCTCCTCGATCACCGCGATCGAGATGCTCGGTTACGCCGATCTCTCGCTGATGGTGAAGGCCGGCGTGCAGTGGGGTCTGTTCGGCGGCGCGGTCGAGAACCTCGGCACCAAGCGTCACCACGACAAGTACGTGCCCGGCATCATCAACCTGGACATCCTGGGCTGTTTCGCGATGACCGAGACCGGCCACGGCTCCAATGTGCAGGCCATCGAGACCACCGCCACCTACGACCGCGACGCCCGCGAGTTCGTGATCCACTCCCCCACCCCGTCGTCACGCAAGGACTACATCGGCGGTGCGGCCGAGCACGCCCGATTCGCGGCGGTCTTCGCCCAGCTCATCACCGGCGGACCCGACGAGGAGCCGGAGGGGCGCGGGGTGCACTGCTTCGTCGTGCCGATCCGCGACGAGGACGGCAACGACCTGCCCGGCGTCACCACCAGCGACTGCGGTTACAAGGGTGGTCTCGCCGGCGTCGACAACGGTCGCATCATGTTCGACAACGTGCGCGTTCCCGCGGAGAACCTCCTCAACCGGTACGCCGACGTCGCCGAGGACGGCAGCTACAGCTCGCCGATCGAGAACATCAACCGTCGTTTCTTCACCATGCTCGGCACGCTGATCCGCGGCCGGGTGAGCGTGGCCGCGACGGCGGGTGCCGCGGGTCGCAAGGCACTGACCCTCGCCACCCGGTACGGCCTGATCCGCAAGCAGTTCGAGGCGCCGGAGGCCACCGACGAGATCACGGTGATGGACTACCTCGGACACCAGCGGAAACTGCTCCCGCTCATCGCCAAGTCGTACGCCATCGCGTTCGCACAGAACGAGATCGTGGCCGAGCTGCACGAGGTCCAGTCGTCGGCGCCCGACGACTCCGACGCCGGACGTCAGCGTCAGCTCGAGGGACAGGCGGCAGGCCTCAAGGCCTACGCGACCTGGCACGCGTCGCATGCGATCAACGTCAGCCGCGAGGCCTGCGGCGGTGCCGGGTACCTCGACGAGAACCAGCTGTCGATCATCCGCGGCGACATCGACGTGTTCACCACGTTCGAAGGCGACAACACGATCATGACCCAGCTCATCGCCAAGGAATTACTCTCGTCGTATTCCGAGGACGTGCAAGGCCTTTCGGCCGGCGGCTGGGTCAAGTTCATCGCCGGGATGGCCCGCGATGTGGTCGTCGAGAAGACCGCCGTCCGCCAGGTGGTGCAGACGCTGCTCGACAGTTCCGACGAGGACACCGAGAAATCGGCACTCACCGACCGCAGTACGCAGATCCGACTGTTCCGCAATCGTGAGGACCACCTGGTGCGCACTTGTGCGCAGCGACTCCGGCGTGCTCTCGACGACGACAACGACGCCTTCGACGTCTTCAACAACGCACAGGACCATCTGCTGAAGGTCGGGGATGCCCACATCGAGCGCGTGGTGCTCGAGGCGTTCGTCGAGGCGATCGAGAACTGCGATTCCCGTTCTGCAGCAGAGCTCTTGGGCAAGGTCTGCGACCTGTTCGTCTACTCCGCGCTCGAAGACGACCTGTCCTGGTTCATGATGCATCGCCACATCTCGGTGGAGCGGGCCAAGGCGGTCCGGCGCGGCGTCAACGAGCTGTGCCAGGAACTCCGTCCGCACGCACGGTCACTCGTCGATGCCTTCGGTGTCCCCGAGGAACTGCTGAGGGCACCGATGCTCGTGAACGGCTGACCCGCCGAAACGACCCGATCCGATCACCGCGCCCGTCCTGAACCACTCAGGCCGGGCGCGGTGTTTTGTGCACCCGTGTTTGGAAAGGGCACAACTCGGGCACCACTGGCCCGACGCCGCGGTGAAGACACAGGCGCGGCGCAACAGAACGATCGCGCACGAGTCGTCGGCCACGGTCGACGCTTGCCGCGAATCGTCTTGGGAACTAAGCACGCTCGTCGACGCCTGGGTCCGCGACCGCCACGGGACCGCCGCGATCAACGTCGATCGCAGACACCGAGTCCTGCGGGGCCTCATCCGCCGGCGGCTACACCGCGACGACCGTCAGGGGAATCATGTTCCGCCATACCGATTACATGCAGTTCGACGTCAAGCCCGAAAAGCCCGACCCCGTCTACGCGCGCAAGCTGCAGAACTGCTCGGCGGCGCCTACGGCGAGATGACCGTGACCATGCAGTACCTCATGCAGGGCTGGAACTGCCGCATGAAGGGAAAGTACAAAGACCTCATCATGGACATCGCGACCGAGGAGATCGGTCACGTGGAGATGATCGCCACGATGGTCGCCCGCCTGCTCGAGGGTGCGCCGGTCACCGACGTGGCTCCGACCCCACCCAGGCCATCTTCTCCGGTGGCGGCCCGCGCCTCGCCGACAGCAACGGTGTGCCCTGGAACAGCGGGTACATCACCCACAGCGGCAACCTGCTGGCGGACTTCCACGCGAACGTGACCGCCGAGGCACAGGGACGGGTACAGACCGCCCGCCTGTGGCACATGACCGATGATCCCGGCGTGAAGGACATGCTCCGGTTCAACCTCGCCCGCGACACGTTCCACCAGAACCTCTGGCTCAAGGCCATCGAAGAGCTCAAGGAGGACGGTCTGGAGGGCACCATCGCCCCGGACGACCTGTTCGACGAGGAGTACAGCGAGCACGCCAGCACGCTGTGGCATTTGTCCGACGGCGCCGACTCGGACAAGGGCGGCTGGGCCAGCGGTCCCACCCCGGACGGGCAGCACGAGTTCAAGTTCCTCGCCGACCCGCAGCCGCTCGGCGACCGCCAATCCGGTCCGCCGCCGGACCCGAAGCTCTACGCGACCTACGATGGCGCCATGGGAGACCCGCAGAAGCCGCAGTTCGGCACTGAGAAGGGTGTCATGGGCAAGATCAAGGACGTCGTCGATCCCGATCCGACCGGCTAGAAACCCGTCGTCGGTACGGCAGGCCGCGGACTCCCGAGGGGTTCGCGGCCCTGCCGTGTCGTCGGCGGTGCCGCTTCATCTACGGAGGTGCCATGCCTGACCTGCCAGATCTCATCACCACGCCGTTCCGCTGGCTCGGTGCCCTACGGCACGCCCGCGTGTTCCATCCGGACGGCCTGCTCTGCGGCGGCACGGCGTCGGTCTCCGGCGACCATCCGCTGCCCTTCCGATCCGGACCGGTCACGGTCCGCCTGTCGAAGGGCATCGGCACCCCGGGCGGCCTGCCCGACATCGTCGGTGTGGCCGTGCGGTTCCCCGCCGTGGCCCAGACGAACGCCCCCGCCGACGCTCCCACCCCGGACGTCACCGGCGACGCCGCGTCCGGCGCCTGGGACCTCCTGATGGCCGGGCCCGCACCGCTGTCGGGTCGCCTCCCGGTGCCGCTGCCGGCCACCCACTGGGCCCCGACCGCCGTGTCGAGCCTGACGCCTTACCGCTACGACGGCGAGCTCTACTGGATCCGTGCCCGCATCATCGAGCCGACCGGGCCGTCGGGGCTGAATGTCGAGGATCTCGCCGCCTGCCTGCGCACCAAACGGCCGGTCGTCATCATCCTCGAAGCCGGGTTCGGACGATTCGTGCCACTGGCCCGGATCGAACTCGATCACGTCCTGACCGGGCTCGACATCGACTTCGATCCGATCCTGCACCGTCCCGACGGGGTCGAGTTCGCGCCGTCCTGGCTGGGCGACCTGCGCCGCCGCGCTTACCGCGACAGCCGCAAGGGACGTCACTCGGTGGTGTCCTGACCCTCCACGGGATCTTCCGGATCGGCCTTGCGGGATTCGTCCTTGCCGATGGAGGGCTTCTTCGCCGACGGCGGTAGACCCATCCGAACGGCGGCGTGTGCCTGCGTGAGTTCGCTGCGGAACACCTCGACGTCGCGCGCCCAGGCCTGGGCGAGGTCGCCGGAGGTGAGCCGCACCCCCACGCCTTTACGGCGCCGAGGCACCCCGTGGAGTTCACCGAGCGCACGAGCGCTCTCCCAGTCCTCGGGTGTCGCGGAGTTGTTGGGCGGATAGATCTTCTCGATGTCGGCGAGCGGCGTCGTCACCGCCCCTTGCCGCAGCGTCGTCTCGGTGAGTTCGACGGAGACGTGGCGTCGGGCCGCGGACACCTGGACGAGAGAGAAGCCGAACAGGATCACCAGGAAGATGACGAGGACCGGCCAGTGCACCTGTCCCGGGCCGGCGATCTCCATGATCAGGACGGCGAGGACGAGCACGGGTCCGATGAGGACCACCCACCTGCTGCCGCCGGGTTCGTAGAAGAGAACCTCGCCCGGGTCCACTTCCGCTTCGGCCGCTTCGGGCTCGACCTCATCCGGTTCGGCCGCTTCGGGTTCGACCGGGTCGACCTCGTCGCCCGGGTCGGCTGGGTCCGGGGTCTCGTCGGTCACGGCTTCTTCTTGCGCGGCGTGCGCTGCTTCTTGGGTTCGGGCGCCTTGCCGGTGTACCAGGTCTCCGAGTCCGGTCGGTAGGCCAGCAGCGAGCCGAACAGCCCGATGATGCCTGCCAGCAACGCCAGCGCGAACACCGGCGAACCGAGACCGACACTGAGGAACAGCAGCATCGCGACGACGACGAGGGTCAGTGCCGACAACGACGACCGCCAACGTGCGTCACCCGTGAACGCCTTGCTGCCCAGCAGGATGTAGGCGACACCGACGATCAGGACGAGGATGCCGAGCGTCGCCGAGGACATCGACCCGGAGTCGTCGACCGCGGACAGGATCACCACGAGGAGACCGAGCACGGCCAGGAGTGCTCCCGACACCACCCAGCACCGGTAGGCCCAGACGACGAGTTTCGGACGCTGTGCCGGGTCGGGACTTGTCACTGCTTCTTCGGTCCTTCGCTGTCGGGGTCGGGGTTCTCGTGCTTGCGGAGGTCGGGTGTCCCACCGCGGTCGGCACCGGATGAACTGTCACCATACGGCGTGTCACCGGACTGCGCCCCCGGCTGTGACGGAGATCCGTACGGATTCGGGGTCGTCTCGGGCGACGCCGGAGACTGGTTGTGGCCGTATGGATTCTGACCGTATGGCCCCTGCCCGTAGGGATTGTCCCCGTACGGATTCTGACCGTAGGGACCCTGGCCATAGGGGTTCTGGCCGTAGGGGTTCTGGCCATAGGGGTTCTGGCCATAAGGGTTCTGGCCATGAGGATTCTGACCATAGGAATTCTGGCCGTACGGGTACGGGGCTGCGGCGGGCGGGACGGGCCGCGGCTTGCGGTCCTCCGCCATGCGCCGGCAGTACTTCTCGGAGTCACCCCGCATCAACAACACCGTCGCGCCCAGTGCGGCGACGCCGCTGATGACCAGCGGCACCATCGCCCACGCCGGCTCGGTGTCGCCGAACAGCGAGAAGACCAGGTTGACGACGATGTAGACGCCCATCGCACCCAGCACGATGCGGGCCCAGTTGTAGCCCTTGCGGGTGAACCAGACGACCAGGGCGGTGATGGCGGTCAGGAACACCGACATCGCGACGAGGACGCCGATGACGAACCCGGACGAGGTCATGAACTGCAGCTGATCCTCGGAGACGCCCTGTTGCGGGTCGGCGCGGATCTGATCGCGGACCATGTCGACGAAGGTGCCGGTCTGGGCGAACAGCGCGACGATCTGTCCGACGACGACCACCGCCCACAGTTCGACGGCGATGGAGATCGAATCCGGGATCGTCGTGCGCTGCTGCGCGTCGGGCTCGGACGGGGCGCGCATCGGGTCGAACGGTGCGGACATGGCACCAGCCTAATCGGACGCGACCCCGACCCGGTGCATGCGTCCCGGAGGCCGCTGCAGACCGCTCAGGAGAGCCGGTTCGCGACCTCGGTCGCCCAGTAGGTCAAGATGACCGACGCACCGGCACGGCGGATCGAGGTCAGCGATTCCAGGATCGCGGCGTCGCGGTCGATCCAGCCCCGCTCGGCGGCGGCGGTGATCATCGCGTATTCACCGCTGATCTGATACGCGGCCACTGGAACGTCGCTCATCTCGGCGACGTCGCGCACAATGTCGAGGTAACTCATGGCGGGCTTGACCATCACCATGTCGGCGCCCTCCTCGAGGTCGAGGCGCACCTCCCGCAGCGACTCGATCCGGTTGGCCGCGTCCTGCTGATAGGTCCGCCGGTCCCCCTGCAACGACGAACCGACCGCCTCGCGGAACGGACCGTAGAAGGCCGACGCGTATTTGGCCGAGTAGGCCAGGATTCCGGTGTCGGTGAAGCCCTCGGCGTCGAGTGCCTCGCGGATGGCGGCGACCTGGCCGTCCATCATCCCGCTCGGCCCCAGCAGCTGGGCGCCGGCGCGTGCCTGCGCCAGCGACATCGACACGTAGCGGTCGAGGGTCACGTCGTTGTCGACGCGCCCCCGACCGTCGAGCACACCGCAGTGCCCGTGATCGGTGAACTCATCGAGACACGTGTCGGCCATGAGGACCGTCGAGTCACCGAGATCGTCGGTCAGCGCACGCAGGGCACGGTTGAGGATTCCGTCATCGGCGTCGGCACCCGAGCCGGTCGCGTCCTTGTCCTCGGCTCGCGGCACGCCGAACAGCATCAGCCCGCCGACGCCTGCTTCGACGGCCTCGGCCGCGGCGGTGCGCAACGAGTCCATCGTGTGCTGGACGACGCCGGGCATCGACGAGATCGGCTTCGGCTCGTCGATGCCGTCGGCGACGAACATCGGCAACACGAGTTGCCGTGGTGCGAGAGTGGTCTCGGCGACCAGCCGACGCATCGCCGGCGTGGTGCGCAACCGGCGGGGTCGGATCATCGGTGCCATGTCGTCTCCTTCGTCTCACGGCCCTTCGAGGCTCGTCGCTATCGCTCCTCACACCTCAGGGAGCAGAGGAGCTCACGAACGCGATCGACGGGACTTCTTGCGCGGCGGGGGCAGTGCGCCCTCGGCGCGGAGCCGGGCGGCGTGCTCGGCGAGTGCGTCGACCAGTTCGAGGACCGACGCGTTTTCCGGCTGCACGTCGACGCGCAGACCGAATTCCGTTGCGGTCTCGGCGGTCTTGGGACCGATGCACGCGACGATGGTGCGCGCGTGCGGCTTTCCGGCGATGCCGACGAGGTTGCGGACCGTCGAGCTCGAGGTGAAGCAGACCGCGTCGAAGCCGCCGGTCTTGATCATCTCGCGGGTCTCGGCGGGCGGCGGTGCGGCGCGCACGGTGCGGTACGCGGTCACGTCGTCGATCTCCCAGCCGCGGTCGCGCAGACCCTCGGACAGGGTCTCGGTGGCGATGTCGGCGCGCGGCAACAGGACTCGGTTCACCGGGTCGAAGACGTCGTCGTAGGGCGGGAAGTCCTCGAGGAGCCCCAGCGAGCTCTGCTCACCCGACGGCACGAGCTCGGGGTTGATGCCGAAGGAGCGGACCTTCTCCGCGGTGGCCTCGCCGACGCAGGCGATCTTCACACCGGAGAAGGCGCGGGCGTCGAGACCGAACTCGGCGAACTTCTCCCACACCGCGCGAACCGCGTTGGTGGAGGTGAACACGACCCACTGGTAGCGGCCGTCGACGAGTCCCTTGACCGCGCGCTCCATCTGCGCGGGACTCCGCGGCGGCTCGACGGCGATCGTGGGCACTTCCTTGGGGATCGCGCCGTGGCTCACGAGGCGGTCGCTCATGTCACCGGCCTGGTCCTTGGTGCGCGGCACCAGCACGGTCCAGCCGTAGAGCGAGCGCGACTCCCACCAGGAAAGCTTGCCGCGCGAGCCGACGACCTTGCCGACGGTGACGACCAGCGGACCGGTCAGCGCATTGCCCTGCTCGTTGAGCGTGGCGAGGGTGGCCTCGATGGTGCGCTGGGCGCAGGTGGTGCCGTTGATGGTGATGGCCGCCGGGGTCTGCGGTGCCATCCCGTGCTCGGTCAGCGCGCTCGCGGTCTCGGCCAGGTGGCCGGAGGTGGCGTGCAGGACCAGCGGGCCCGGAGCGGCGGCCAGCGCGGCCCAGTCGACCTCGCCGCGCACGTCGGCCTCGGTGTGGGTCGACCCCAGCGGCATGCCGGCGTAGCTCGGGACGACCGAGGCGGCGGGCAGGCCCGGCAGCACCTCGAAGGTCACCGAGTGGCGGGCCACGGCATTGACCTCGGCGAGCACCGAATCGGTGGTCAGCGGATCGCCGGCGACGACGCGGACCACGTCGTCACCGTTGCGGGCGGCGGCCACGAGGGTCTTGGCGACCTCGGTCGGGTCGCCGAGTGCCGGGCGCACCACCGACTCCTCGTCGGCCTTGTCGGCGTCCGGGGCGGGTGCGGTGGTTGCATCGGCGGCGTCGGCGCCTGCTGCATCGGCACCGGCCTTCTCGTCCGCCTTGTCGGCCTTCTTGGTCGACCGGCGGGTGTTCGGTGCGGGTTCTTCGCGATGTGCGCTGCCGATCAGCGACACCACGGCGGCCGGGACATCGGGATCGATGTAGGCCGTGGTCGCATTGATGATCACGGTGCGCGCCCGCACGGTGAGCAGGTCGGGATCACCTGGACCCGACCCCACGAACAGGATCCGTCCGGGATTTGCCTTCTTCGTACGGCTCATGGGTTCGCACTCTCCTGCCCCCGCGTGGAGGGCTGCAGTTCGTTCTCTGCTAGGGAGAGTTGACGAGTTCGCCCGCTCCCAGCTCCAGCAGTTCGGCGGCGAGATCATTACCCAGCTGGACGGCCCGATCGACCGGACCCACCACCGAAGCGCGGATCACATCGGATCCGTCCTCGGCCGCCACTGCCGCGCGAAGCGACAGTTCGGCGAAGATGCGCCCGTCCTCGTCGATCGACTCCACCACCTCGGCGATCGCTCCGACCGGCGCGGTGCACCCGGCCTCCAGGGCCGCGAGCACCGACCGTTCGGCCTCGATGGCCGCCCGGGTGGACTTGTCGTCCAACTCGGCGAGTATTCTCACCAGTTCGGCATCGTCTGAGCGGCACTCCACAGCGAGAGCACCCTGCGCCGGAGCCGGCAGCATGACGACCGGATCGAGCGCTTCGGAGACCACTTCGGTCCGTCCGATCCGCACGAGGCCGGCGCGGGCGACCACGACTGCGTCGAGTTCGCCGCTGGCGACTTTGCCCAACCGAGAATCTAGGTTGCCTCTTAGGGGGCGGATTTCCAAACCGAGACCCAATGCCTTAAGCTGTGCCGCCCGGCGGGGCGCCGAGGTCCCGATGGTCGAGCCCGGGGGCAGTTCCCCGAGCACCAGTCCGTCCCGGCTGACCAGCGCATCTCGCGGGTCCACACGGGTCGGGACGGCCGCGATCGTGAGGTCGTCCTCGGGCGCCGTCGGGAGGTCCTTGAAGGAGTGCACCGCGACGTCGACCTCGTCGTTGCGGAGTGCGACGCGGATGGCGGTGGTGAAGACACCGACGCCGATCTCGGCGACCGGGGCGGCCGAGGCGTCACCGGCGGTCTTGATGATGACCAGTTCGGCCGGGTGTCCGGCGGCGGTGAGGGCGTCGGCGATGGTCTGCGACTGCGTCCTGGCCAGCAGGGAACCCCGCGTACCGATCCGGATCGGCGCGGTTCGGGTTTCGCTCATCGGTCACCCTGCTCGCCGGCCGCCTCGGTGGTACCGATTCGATCGGGGGCCGAAACCGACTCTGCCGCACCTGGTTTGAGTTCGAACAATTCGCGCAGAGCCTCCGCATAGTGGTCGCCGTTGGGCGTCGAGGCGAGCTGCTTCACCCGCACGGTCGGCGCGTGCAGCAGCTTGTCGACGACGCGTCGGACGGTCTTCGCGACCTCGTCGCGCTGGTTGTTCTCGAGGTCCGGGAGCCGGGTCTCGAGGCGCAGGATCTCGGCCTCCACGACGTCGGCGGCGCGCTGACGGAGCGCGGCGACGGTCGGGGTGACCTCGGCCTGGCGCTGATGGGTGAGGTAGTCGGCGAGCTCGGCGGCGACGATGGACCGCGCGGCGAGGGTGTCGTTCTCCGCAGCCTGGGTCTCGGAGTCGCCGCGCAGACCCTCGATGTCGACGACGTGCACGCCGGGCAGGCGGGCCGCGGCCGGGTCGACGTTGCGCGGGAGTCCGAGGTCGCAGATCACCATCGGGGTGGTGTCGCCGTTGCGGTTCCGTTCGGCGAGGGCCGAATGCACCGCACCGACGCTGACCACGGAGCCGATCGCACCGGTACAGCTGACGACGACGTCGGCGGCGGCCATCGCGGCCGGCAGCTCGTCGAGGCCCACGCCGTGCACGGTGATGCCGTGGTTGGCGGCGATGCTGTCGGCGAGGTGGCGGGCGTTCTCGACCGTGCGGTTGACCACGGACAGCTCGGTGACGCCCTCACGCGCCAGCTGGGCGGTCGCGAGGCCGCCCATGGCGCCGGCGCCGACCACCACCGCGGTGCGCAGGCGATGCGCTCCGGTCGCGGGGTCGGTGAGCAGCGACTTCGCGCGATGCAGCGCCACGGACACGACCGATGCGCCGGCCCGGTCGATGCCGGTCTCGGTGTGCACCCGCTTGCCCACGCGCAGAGCCTGCTGGGCGAGCTCGTGCAGGACGCGGCCGGCCGAGTCGTTGGCGTCCGCGCTCAGGTAGGCGTTGCGGATCTGCCCGAGGATCTGCTGCTCGCCGACGACGAGCGAGTCGAGACCGGCGGCAACGGTGAAGAGGTGTTCGACGGCGGCCTCGGAGTAGCGCACGTAGGCGTGCCGGGTCATCTCGTTGACGGTCATGCCCGAGTGGTCGCCGAGTACCTCGCCGACCGCCTCGAGGGCCGGGTGGAAGGCGTCGACGACCGCGTAGATCTCGACGCGGTTGCACGTCGAGACGACCATGGCCTCGGAGATCGCCCGTGACGACAGCAATTCGTCGACCAGCTTCGGACGGTCGTGGTCGGAGACCGTCAACCGCTCGAGCACCTCGACCGGCGCACTGCGGTGCGACACCCCGAACAACAGAACACTCACGCTGTCACCGTTTCTTCACCCATTGCTTTTCCGCGGCGTCGGTCGGCCGCCTTCACCTCGCGAGGCACACCGACGGCGCTGCGTGAGGAGATCTTGAGGTCGTTCCGCGGGGCCTGTGAACTGCCACGAGAGGCCTGGAACGTCAAAACCTGTAGTTCCAAGGCTAGATCAACTTGTCTGACGACGACATCCGCCTCCGTCGTCAGCGCCACCGGGGTGACGTTCAGCACCTGCCGTACGCCGGCCTCGACGAAGGCGTCGAAGGCGTTCCGGGCGTCTTCGTCGGCGGTGGCCACGACCCCGATCTCCACCGCGGGTTCGACCTCGGCGCAGACCGCCGCGATATCGGCGAGCGGGGAGATCCGCGGGCCTCCGACCTCGAGTGATGTGCCCGCGAGCGCCGGATCGGCGTCAAACATCGCGGCCACCCGGAAGCCGCGGCCGAAGCCGGTGTGGGCGAGCAGGGCGCGTCCGAGCTGTCCCGCGCCGGCCAGGGCGACCGTGTGGATGCTGTCGGTGTGCAAGGTCATCGAGATGCGCGCGGTGAGACGACCGACGTCATAGCCGACGCCGCGGACGCCGTTCGCGGCGACATAGGAGAGGTCCTTGCGGAGGATGGCGGGGTTCACGCCGGCCGCGGTGGCCAGTTCCCCGCTGGAGGCCACCAGGACGCCGCGCTGACTGAACGAGCGCAGGACGTGCAGATAGGTGGCCAGACGGGCCACCGTGGGGGCCGGGATGTCGGTCGCGACCGCGGTGGCGGGGGGCGGCAGCGCGGACGCGGGAGGGTCGGCGTCGCCGGGCTTCTGACGATCGGCGCCCACGCTCACCTCCGCTTCCCTTCGCACAGCACGTTCCATCGAGGATATAACCCGCTGTGAAACTCTTCACATGGACCCTCACGGATCCACGGTCTGTGTTAAACGCAACAGCTTCTCCGCGATGGCGGATCGGTTGATGTCCCGCGATCGGAAGTGGTCAGCCGCGGCGCGCGAGGTCGGTGCGCAGCCGGGGCTCGTCGACCTCCCAGTAGCTGTGCTCGTCACCGTCGAGCAGCACCACCGGCAGCCGGTCACCGAATTCCGCACGGATCTCGGGACGGCCGTCGGCCGCGGCCCGGTCGACGTCGACCTCGGTGAACTCCACCCCGAGCTCGCCACAGATCCGCGTCAGGTCGCGACGGGCGGTCGCGCACATCTGGCATCCCGCACGGGTCAGCAGTTCCACGGTCATGGGTCCATGGTCGCAGCGCCCCGCTCCGACGATGACGCGACCCCGGACCGGTGACGAGGACCACGGCCCGGGCGCGCGGGAACCGCCCGGCGGCGACGCTGATCGTCGTGGGTGGCCGCTAGGCTGGACCGCGCAGGCAGTGCTGGCGCCAGACGCGACGTGGGAGGTGGGCAGTGGGCAACACCCCGGGCCCGGGAGACGAACGACCCGACGATCCCTCCGACACCCCTGTGCCCGGCGCAGCCGGGTCCGAAACCACTGTGCCCGGCGCACCCGGCCCCGAAACCCCCGCGCCGAGCGTTGTACCGGCCGACTCCGGCGCCACCCCGCTCGACACCGGCGAGGACTGGGAGTCGCAGGCGGCGCGCATCGAGTTCGACGACGACTTCGACGAGGACGCCGAACTCCACGACATCGCCGGAGACGACGAGACCCACCGGGTCACCACGTGGATCTCCCAGCGGGCCAGCGCCGCGACCGGTCGCTTCCGCCAGACCGCGCACGAACTCCGCCAGACCCTCGCCGGCGAGGCGAGCGCGAAAGCCGCGGTCGACTCGCTCCGGCTACGCGAACCGACCGACATCGAGCCCGGCGAACCCCCGCGCGACCTGACCGCGGCCGCCTTCTTCGACGTCGACAACACCCTCGTCCAGGGCGCGTCGATCGTGCACTTCGCCCGGGGTCTCGCCGCCCGCAAGTACTTCACCTACGGCGACATCATGGATTTCGCGTGGACCCAGGCGAAGTTCCGGATCACCGGCAAGGAGAACGCCCGCGATGTGGCCGAGGGTCGGGAGAAGGCGCTCTCATTCATCGCCGGACGCCAGACCTCCGAACTCGTCGAACTCGGCGAGGAGATCTTCGACGACTACATCGCCGACAAGATCTGGCCGGGCACACGAGCTCTCGCACAGCGCCATCTCGACGCCGGTCAGCAGGTGTGGCTGGTGACCGCGACGCCGGTGGAGCTCGCGCAGACCATCGCCGACCGGCTGGGACTCACGGGTGCGCTGGGGACGGTCGCCGAGAGCGTCGACGGCGTGTTCACCGGGCGTCTCGTGGGCGACATCCTGCACGGGCCCGGTAAGGCCCACGCGGTGCGTGCACTCGCCATCCGCGAGGGCCTCAACCTCAAACGCTGTACCGCGTACTCGGATTCGCACAACGACGTGCCGATGCTGTCGCTGGTGGGCAAGGCCGTCGCCATCAATCCCGACACGGACCTGCGCGACGTCGCCAAGGTCCGCGGATGGGAGATGTACGACTTCCGGACAGCACGCAAGGCGGCGAAGTACGGTGCCGGTACCGCCATCGTGCTGGGCGCTGCCGGTGGAGGTGCCGCGGCCGCCGCACGGCTGCTACGACACCGCTGAACGACGCCTCGTCGCGACGTCGGTGACCACCCGGAGAGACCCCATCCCGGAGAGGACCACCATGACGGACGAGACCCTCGCCGATCCCCGATCCGGGACAGACACGGCCGGGACACCCGAGGCGTTGCGCGCGATCGAGCAACGCGTGCTGTGGCTCTCGACGTCGATGATCCACCACGCCAACCGGGTTCGGCCGAACCCGTCGGGACTCAAGGTCGGCGGACACCAGGCGTCGTGCGCCTCGATGGTCTCGATCATGACGTCGCTGTGGTTCGCGCAGCTGCGTCCGGGTGACCGGGTCTCGGTCAAACCCCATGCGTCGCCGGTCCTGCACGGCATCAATTACCTGCTCGGCGGGCTCGACGAGTCGTATCTGACGACACTGCGGCAGTTCGGCGGACTCCAGTCGTATCCGAGCCGCACCAAAGACCCCGACGCGGTGGACTATTCGACCGGATCGGTGGGAATCGGTGCGACCGCGCCGATCTGGGGTGCGGTGGCACGTCGCTATCTCGACACCACGATCGGCGGCCCCGATGCGGTCGCCGCCGACCGTCGTTCACCCACGATGCTCGCCCGGCAGTACTCACTCGTCGGTGACGCCGAACTGGACGAGGGCGCGGTCTGGGAGGCCATCCTCGACCCCTCCGTGGCCGAGCTCGGCGAGATCGTCTGGATTGTCGACCTCAACCGGCAGTCCCTGGACCGGGTCGTCCCCAACATCGCCGCCGGTCGTCTGGAGGCCATGTTCGCCGCCGCCGGGTGGCAGGTGATCATGGTGAAGTTCGGTCGGCTGCTGGAGGACCTGTTCGGGCGGACCGGCGGTCCCGCACTGCGTTCGCGCATCCTCGACATGCCCAACCCGGAGTATCAACGCCTGCTGCGGTGCGACGCCGACGAGGTCCGCAAGCGCCTGCCCGGGTCGGGTCCGGACGCCGATGCGGTCGCCGCGGTCGACGACGAGACCCTCCTGAAGGCCATCCGCAACCTCGGCGGCCACGACCTCGACGCCCTCGTCGGCGCCTACGAGCAGATCGACGACATCCGTCCGACGGTCATCCTCGCCTACACCATCAAGGGCAACGGGCTGCCGATCGAGGGCCATCCGCAGAACCACTCCTCGCTGCTCACCGTCGAACAGTACGACGAACTCGCGGCATCACTCGGTCTCGACCCGAGCCATCCGTGGGGACGGTTCGACGAGAACACCGACGAGGGCCGGCTCTGTGCCGAGACCGCCGAGCGGCTCCATCGCGAACCGATCGCCGCCACCGCACCGCCCGCGGTCCCGACCGACACCGGGAAGACGCCGTCGGGAACGTCGACAACGCAAGCGGCACTGGGCCGTACACTCCTTGCCCTGTCCCGGGAAGCGCCCGAGGCATCCGCTCGCGTCGTCACCGTGAGCCCCGACGTCAGCTCGACGACCAACCTCGCCGGCTGGCTGAACAAGGTCGGGGTGTGGTCGCCGAACGAACGCCGCGACTGGTTCGCCGACGACGCGGAGACGATCATGCACTGGCGGGAACGTCCGACCGGCCAGCACATGGAACTCGGTATCGCCGAGACGAACCTGGCGGGCCTGATCGGCGAGCTCGGCGCCACCTGGAGTCGTTGGGGCGAACCGCTGTTCCCGATCGGCGTGCTCTACGACCCGTTCGTGGAACGCACCCTCGAGCCGTGGTCCTACGGCATCTATGCCGGCGGCCAGTCGATCCTGGTGGGCACCCCGTCCGGCGTCACATTGGCTGCGGAAGGCGGTGCGCACCAGTCGATCACGACACCATCGATCGGCCTGGAACAACCCGGGTGCGTCAGCTACGAACCCGCCTTCGCGATCGACGTCGAGTGGACTCTGCTCGCATGCATCGGCCGGCTCGGACGCCCCGACGGGACCTCGTCGTACCTGCGGTTGTCGACGCGACCGGTCGACCAGCGACTCGCCGCGGTCCCCGACGACCCGGCCGCCCGCGAACGCCGTCGACGCCAGGTGGTGGCCGGTGGATATCTGTTGCGCCGCACCGACTCCCCACATGTCACCCTGGTCGGGATGGGTGCGGTCATCACCGAGACACTGGCTGCCGCCGATCGCCTGGCGGAGCAGGGCGTCGGCGCCGACGTCGTCTGCGTGACGAGCCCGGGACTGATCTTCGAGGCGCTGCAGGCCCGACGCGGGCTCGCCGACGCCGCGTCGTGGATTCTCGACCAGGTGTTCCCGCCCGGGCGCGCGGCACCGATGGTCACCGTCCTCGACGGGCACCCGCACACGCTCGCCTTCCTGACGGGCATCAACAACGTGCCGGGTGCGGCCCTCGGGGTCAGTCGGTTCGGTCAGGTCGGTTCGCTCGAGGACGTGTACCGCCTGCACGGCATCGACACCGATTCGATCGTCCGCGCCGCCCTCGACCTCGCACTCTGAGACAACCTCAGAGCGAGGCGATCTCGCTCATCGGATCGATCAGCACCTTCGCGTGGTGGGCCGCCGAACCGAGCGCGTCGAACGCCGCCGCCACCCCCTCGAGCCCGACCGTCGCGGTGACCATCGGCGCGACGTCGACCTTGCCCTCGGCGATGATGTGCAGGGTCTCGTGGAACTCGGCCGGGTCGTAACAGAACACGAACCGCAGCTCGACCTCCTTGTTGATCGCCATCGCCGGACGGAAGGTGTCCGGCTCCATGCACACGCCCACCACGACGACACGTGAGCGGAACGGCGCGTTCGACACGACGTGCTCGATCATGCCGGGGGTGCCGACGCATTCGAAGATCACCGGGCCCTTCGGCGTCGCGCCGAGCCGGTCCGCCACCCGGAACAGGGAGTTCCACGGCGCCAACGGGATCCGACGCAGGGTGTGCATCGCGTCGAAGGCGGTGCCGAGCAGGTCCTGCGCGGCGGTGACGTACTTCCCCTCCTGCGCGCACCGGTCGAACGGTGACTCCGCAGCCGGGTCGACGACGATGTCGGCGCCGACGCGACCGGCCAGCGACCGACGTCCCGCGGACGGGTCGCTCGCGATCACGGTGCGCACACCGGATGCCTTGAGCATGGCGATGACCGCCAGCCCGATGGGTCCGCAGCCGATCACCACCGCGACGTCGCGCTTGCCGACCTCACCGCGACGGATCGCGTGATGGGCGACGGCGAGCGGTTCGGTGAGGGCGGCGTGATCGATCGACAGCCCGTCGGGGATCTCGAAGGTCATGTCCTCGGAGACCAGTACGAACTGTGCGTAGGCTCCCGGCGCCGACGCGGTAAGGCCGGTCAGGTGCGCCTCCTCGGCGTGACGGATCATCGGTACCGCCACGACCGGGGTTCCCGGTGCCCACCGTTTGCGGCACCCGGGCCCGTATGACACCACCTCGCCGGCGAACTCGTGTCCCATGACGACCGACTGGTCGGAGCGCATGAACGCGTCGTAGCCGACCTCGTCGGACACATCGGCGGTCGCATCGCAGTGCACGCGGGCGTGGAGATCGGACCCGCAGATGCCGGCCCGCAACACACGAAGGAGCACCTGGCCCTTCTCGGGCACGGGGGTGGGGACGTCCTGGACGGTCAGTTCACCGGCTCGACACACGACTGCACGCATGCGTCATGAGTATCAGTCGGTGAGCGTCGGTGTCAGCCGAAGTAGACACTCCCGCGACGGCTCAGCATCCGGAACAGCGTCTGCTGAATCTCTTCGCGGACATGGTCGGTGAGGTCGAAGACCACCATCGGGTCGTCGGCCGACGACTCGTCGTAGGAACCGGTCTCGATCGGGCGGCCGAAGTGGATGTGCCACTTGGACGGCAACGGCACCATGCCCAGCGGCCCGAGCCACGGGAACAACGGCGTGATCGGGAAGTACGGAAGGCCGAGCACCTTCGCGAGCGGCTTGAGGTCGGCGAGCATCGGGTAGATCTCTTCCGAACCCACGATCGACACCGGGATGATCGGCGCCGCGTTGCGCAGCGCGGTCGTCACGAAGCCGCCCCGGCCGAACCGCTGCAGCTTGTAGCGGTCCTTGTACAGCTTGCCGATGCCCTTGAACCCCTCCGGCCACACGGCGGTGAGCTCGCCGTTGCGCAGGAGTCGGTCGGCGTCGCTGTTGCAGGCGAGCGTCGCACCGATACGTCGCGCTACCTCGCTGATGCCCGGCGAGTCGAAGGCCATGTCGGCGGCGAGGACACGCAGGTACCGGTGGTCGGGGTGGTTGTCGCGGACGGCCAGCGAGGTGATGATCGCGTCGACCGGGATGGTGCCGGCGTGGTTGGCGACGAGCAGCGCACCACCCTCGAGGGGTAGGTTCTCGATACCGGTGACCTCGACGCGGAACCACTTCTCGTAGACCTGTCGGAGCGCCGGAAACCACACCGATTCGGTGAAATGGGGATCGAATCCGAACTCGTCGACCTCGTACTCGCCCGCCATCCGTTCGCGGATGAAGCCCGCGGTGGAGGTCAGGGTGTCGGCGACGGCATTCCGGATGCCCCCGAGACTGAACAGCGGGCTCGACTTCGACGGGCCGCGGTGCTCGATGCCGAGCGCCTCGTCCGACAGTGCGATCTCGTCGCTGATCGGGGTGATCCTCGCGGGCGGACGGCCGAACCCATCGGTGTTGGGATGACCGAGCATCGAATCATCGTGCATCGCACCGGTATTCGGTCGGTGTCCCGGGCCTTGCTGGCTCGGATGTCGACGACGTCCCGAATCGCGTGCGCCGCGGCGATCAGCGGCGGCGTCCGGACCGGACGGTGACGCGTAGAGCTGTATGACCTTGGCGGTACGTGCATCCGTAGCTCCGCTACCTGGCAAGGCGCTCACCCCTTGTTCCTGTCCCGTGGATCGTCCGTGTGTCGGTGAACCCCCCGCTCGCCGTTTGAACCGGGGGCGCCTGAACTACTGGCAATCGTTCCGTCACAAGCCATTCCCCCGGACCTATCGACGCAACGCTGCGTCGTCGATGACATGAAACGCCGAACCCGAGAACGACCGCGATCTCCCCCGAGTGATCGTCGGCATGTTCACGAAGTCCTCACCCGTCGCCCGCGATGGAGTGGCTTCCCCGCGCGCGGTGTGGGTCTGGCGTCCAAGTCTAGAGGTTGCACCGACGTTGCGCACCTCGTCCGCAACTCCTCGCACCAACCTCATCTCACAATTCACTGGAGTTGATGTGCGGCAGAGACGACGCGCTGTTCGAGCGCCCGCCAGACGTCGGTCCCGATCACCGGTGTCACGCCGCTGCGTTCCACGAAGTCGTCGAGGGTTTCCATGGTCGTGTACCGCGGCACGAAACCCAGCTCGGTGCGCATCCTGGTGGTGTCCAGCACGCGGCCGTAGGTGAGGAACTCGGTCTGTGACGAGCGGAGCTTCGCCGAACGCAGGTCCTGGAACACCCCGGCGATCGGCGCGAGGAGACCGCTCGGCACCGGCAGTTCGACGTGCCCGACCCGCCGGATGGCCTGCGACAGCGTCACCACCCCCTCACCGGAGAGGTTGAACGTGCCGGGCTTGCCGGCGAGGGTCACGTGCTCCATCGCCGCGAGCGCATCCTCCTCGTGCAGGAACTGCAGGCGCGGCTGGTAACCGATGACGGTCGGGACCACCGGCGCCGAGAGGTACGAACCCATGCGCGTGGTGATCCGCGGTCCGAGCATCGCCTGAGGGCGCACGATCGTGATGTCGATGTCCTGGCGGCGACGCCCGAGACCCCGTACATAGCCCTCTACGTCGAGGAGGTCGCGGCCGTAACCCCGCTTGGGCTCACGCCGTGCGCGGGTCTCCTCGGAGAAGTGCGACGGGTCGTGCGCGCTGGAGCCGTAGACCATCGCGGTCGAACGCAGAACCAGTCGCTTCACCGACGGCGTCCGCTGGCAGGCCGCGCAGACCTGCATGGCGCCGACGACGTTGAACTCCTTGATGGCCGCCGAGTGCGGGGCGGTGTCGGCGATCGACGTTGCGGCGTGCACCACCGTGTCGACCTCGTACGACGCCAGCGCCTTCGCGATGGTGGGACGCCGGATGTCCAGACGCAGGAACTCCGCTCGTCCCATCCGGCGCAGTAGGTCCTTGCGCGGCACCCGGGAGTCCACTGCCAGCACACGTTCGATCTGCGGATTGGCCGCGAGCCGTGCGACCAGGTACCCGCCGAGAAAAGTCGACGCCCCCGTCACCAGGACGACCCGAGGCAACACTGCGGAGGATTCGGCCATGGCGTCGAGGCTAACGTCATCGACCCGTTTCAGCCCGTCGAGGGGCCCGGATCGGAGAGATCGGTGACGATCGGCCTCGGAACCGGATCATTCGTGTGACAAAGGACCTCAGGGGCCCGGACAAACCCGACACGGCCGGCGCCCTTCAAACAGCAACAGGACCCGCCGAAGCGGGTCCGTAACAGCAAAAGGACCCGCCGAGGCGGGTCCTGGTGCCATGAGTGCTTATTTGCCGAGTTTGCGGCGCTGCACCCGGGTTCGACGCAGCAGCTTGCGGTGCTTCTTCTTCGACATGCGCTTGCGGCGCTTCTTGATCACTGAACCCATGGGGGCGCTTCCTCACGATTGACACTGATGTACTTGACCGACCCTGGCCTGCACTCGATCGGCTTCGTCAGTGGTCGTCGACTGGCGTCGACTACCCGGCTCGAGGAGCTCACCGGTACATCCAGGTACGCGACCACTGAGCCTACCGGGCGGTGTGTCGGATCAGGAAATCGCGGTGGCCGAAACGACCACCAGGACGGCCCGCCGGCCCGGGTGGGACACACCCGTCAGACACAACACTCCCGGAGTGGCCGTACGGCCACCCTCGGGAGTGCTGGGTAGAACTTGCTGATCGGCGCGTCAGCCGAGACCGAACCTAGCCGGCGTCGAAGTACGACGTCTCCAGGTAGTCGTGCACCGCCTTCGCGTGCACACGGAACGAGCGTCCGACCCGAACTGCGGGCAGTTCGCCGTTGTGGACGAGACGGTAGACGGTCATCTTCGAAACGCGCATCAGCGACGCAACCTCGGCGACGGTGAGGAACTGCGACGCAGAGGTCGCATTGCTCACCGAAGCCGTCCTGTCACCAGGAGTGTCTGCAGGTGCCATTGATCACTCAACCTCCGGTGCACGCGTCGCGGCCGCAGGCTTCCCCTCCTGCGGACATCAGACACGCACGTGCTTAAAGCAGCTTAGCGTGGCAGATGTGAAAAAAGCGACGTGAGGGACCGTGATTTCTGGGATTTCTGTGACTCGACCCCAACATGCTGGGGTTTAGCCGCTTATCGACCACAAGTCATGGGGTCTCTGTCACCGCGTGTCCCGCCGTCAAACCCTCGACTTCCACTCGACGTCCGCCGCGGGCACTGGCGGCCGCACAGGCGCGAGTGGCCTGGTAGACGGCGTGCCGGAGGCCGTTCGCCTCGAATTCGCGGATCGCCTCCGCGGTGGTGCCGCCCGGAGAGGTCACAGCCGCCCGCAGGTCGACCGGGGACATGCCAGAATCGCTGAGCAGGACCCCGGCGCCGCGGATGGTCTGGATCGCCATCTCCGACGCCTGCGCGCGGGTGAGACCCAGGCCGACGCCGGCGTCGATCATCGCCTCGGCGAGCAGGAACACATAGGCGGGACCGGACCCGGACACGGCGGTGACCGCGTCCATCTGCTTCTCGGGAACCACGGCCACCCGGCCGACGGTCTTGAGGATGTTGACGACGGCGCTGAGCTGCTCGTCACCGACGTAGCGGCCGGCCGACACCGCGGACATCGCCTCGTTGACGAGCATCGGCGTGTTCGGCATGACGCGGATGACCGGCGAACCGGCCTGCAGCGCACTCTCGTAGCGGGCCAGCGGGATGCCGGCGACGAGGGTCACGGTCACGCGCTCGGTCTCCGCGTTGTCCTCGGCCGAGGCCAGTTCCCGCAGCACCGAGTCGACGGCGTCGGGCTTGACGGCCAGGAAGACGTACTGCGCGGATTCGGCGGCCGTCTTCACGTCGGTCACCAGGACCCCGTACTCGTCGGCGATCTCGGACGCGCGGGATTCGAGCTTCTCCGCGACGACGAGATCCTTCGTCGGGGTTCCGGCGCCGATCAGGCCGGCCAGGAGCGCCTCCCCGATCTTGCCTCCACCGATGATGGCGATGCGTTCGGTCACGAATGTCTACCTTCCTGCGGGAATGAGTGCCAATTGACGGGACTGGGCGACAACTGTCCCGGTCGAGTCCACCACGAGATGATCCTCTTCGAACATTCCGGGCCCGACCTCGGTACTCGTCGCGGCGAACCGCAGCCAGCCCGGCGCGGGATGCCGGCGCACGTAGGTGGTCAGCTGAACGGTCGGCGCCCAGCCGAACATCGCGAGGTTGAAGACCACCGGCGGCGAGATGTCGCACACCAGGACCGCGAAGTACTCGTCGGGATCGAGACCCTTCGGACGAATCCACCCGCGCACGAGCGGCTCACCGGTCTCGCCGCGGACCATCGGGAACGTCTCGGCGTCGAGGACGAGGTCGACCGCCGCGCCGAGGTGGTTGATCTCGGCGATCGGCGAACCGTCCAGCGAGATGCCGGTCGACGGCGGTTCGGCGGGCGTGCCGTCGAGCACGTTGGGTCCGGAGTGGTGCGGGGTGCCGGAGTCGGGGCGGGCCATCGTCACCGACGACGACACGACCGTGCGTCCCTGCTGCACCGCGTCCACCTGGAGGACCGTCACGGTCCGGCCGCGTTTGCGCACGGAGATGGCGAGGTCGACGTCGGCGGCGTCGGGTGCGGTCAGGTAGTCACTGGCGACGGCAACCGGGATCATCGCGGCGGCCGCGTCGGCGAGTTTCGGATCGTCGGACGGTGTGAGGGTGCTCAATGCGGTGCGCGCCGCCTTCGCCACGACCATCTGCAGGCTTCCGCCGTGCACCTTGGGTCCGATGGTGAAGGTGTCGTCGATGTGAGCGCGCAAGGTGATGGAGTCGGGACCACCGCGGTCCACCTCGGTCAACGCCAGTACCTCGGTGATCTTGCTGGTCATCGTCCCGCTTTCGTCGTACCGACCCCGACGTCGGCGGGTGACCGCGACGCGACGATCTCCGGCGTCAGATGTCGAGCCGGCCGGCGCTCTCGGGGTGCAGCTCCCGTTTGAGATGCTGCCGCGCAAAATCTAGCGAACGGGCGAGCAGCGCACTGCGTTCGGGCTTGGTGCGGGCACTGCCCGTGGTGACCTCGAGCACCACCGCGCCGGCGAAGTCGCTCTCGGCGATCCGGCGGCACACCTCGGCGCACGGCTGACCGCCATCGCCGGGGATGAGGTGTTCGTCGGTGGCCGCGCCGTGACCGTCGGCGAGATGCAGGTGGTTGAGGTTGGATCCCATGCGATCGAGCAGGTCGAGGGCGTCGACACCGGCCGTCGCGGTATGCGACAGGTCGAGCGTGTAGTTCGAGTAACCGTCGTCGGTGGGATCGATCGACTTGCCGAACGCCGACGCGGCCAGACCGGGCCCACCGCCGCGCTTCTGGAGCCGGCGAACGGAGGGCTCGCGCGACCCGAAGAAGCGGTCGGCCCGCATAGGGAACATGTTCTCCACGGCGACGGCCACGCCGCTGTCGTCCTCGAGTTCGCCGACGAGGTCGTCGAAGGCCGAGACGTAGCCACGCTGCCAGCGGAACGGCGGGTGCACCACGACGGTCGACGCGCCGAGGTCCTCGGCCGCCTGCACCGAGCGGGCGAGTTTCACAACCGGGTCGCGACCCCACACCCGCTGGGTGATCAGCAGGCACGGGGCGTGGATCGACAGCACCGGAACCTGATAGTGATCCGACAGATAACTCACGCGACGGATGTCCTGGCTGACCGGGTCGCCCCAGACCATCAGCTCGACACCGTCGTAGCCGAGGTCTGCGGCATAGGCGAAGGCCGCCTCGGTGTTCTGCGGGTAGACCGAGGCGGTCGACAGGCCGATGGGTATCTCCGGTCTGGAGAGCGGAGGTGGCTCGGGCGGCGTCACGTGGCCAGCAACACCAGTGGACCGATGGTCACCAGCAAGCCGACGCCCAACGCGAGCAGCGTCGTGGTCAGGTCCTTGGTGCGCCGCACCACGTGCGACAGCGTGACGATCCCGAAGATCACCAGGACCGCGAGGACCAGCGCGAAGTACGGGTTCCAGCGCCACAGCTCGGTGAAGCCCCAGAACAGACCGATGCCGACGACCAGGCCCACGACCGCCTGACCGAAGATCAGCAGCCAAGCAGCGGCCGGTGACCTCTCCTCGGCCTCGCCCTCGGCGGGCCGGCCCTCGTCGGTCTCGTCGACGGTGGCCACGGGCTTCGCGGCCGGCTCGCCCTCGGACGCCGAACTGGGAGCGGCGGCTTCCGACGGCCCTTCGGTGTCATCACCGGGGGTCTCGTCGAGGTCTGCGGTCTCCGCGAGACGGGCAGCCTCGGGCTTGACCAGGTCGACGGGCTCGGATGCGGCGGTGGACTCGTCCGACTCGCTCGGCTGGTCGTCCTCCTCGTCGACGACCGGCGCCGACCACGCCTCGGTGTCGTACCACTGGGCCGACGCCTGCCAGTCCACGGTCTCGGCGGTCTCCGCGGGCCGGGTGTCGTCGCCGCGGGTGTCCACCGCCGCCGACTCCTCGGGAGCGGCGTCGTCCTCCGGGGTCGCGACCGGCGCGATGATCTCGGTCGGGTTCTCGTCGTCATCGCGTGCCCGCGCCGCGGCGGCTCGTGCGCGGCCACCGGCCGGGGCGGCGTCCTTGCCCGACTTCGCTGCGGCGGCCGTGGCAGCGGTTCCCGCGGCAGCGCCCGCCGATTTCCGGCTGAACAGCTTGCGTGCGAGCCCACCCAGCGCCTTGGCGCCCTTCCTGGGTCCGCTCGTCCCGACCGACGGCTGTGCGCCGGTGTCGGCGTCACCCTCCACGTCGGCGAAGTTGCGATAGGCGTCGAAGTCCATGACGTCGGAGAACCCGCCATCGGCCCGCTCGCGCGGATCTGAACCGGAGTCGACCTCGGTGAGGTCGTAGGTCACCACGTCGTCGGATTCGACGACGACGAGGCCCTCATCGGAACCCTCCACGAGCGGGATGATGCCGGTGACCGCGTTCGCCGACTCCTCATCGACCGGCGCCGAGTCGCGGGGCGGACTCATGCGCCGGGCGACGGAATCCGAGCTGAAGTCACGGGTGGCCGGCGGTGCCTCGCCGTAACCGGGCATACCGCTGGCGTTGCGGCCCGACGTCGAGAACGGCCGGTCCGGACGGGAGCGGTCGGCGACCGGGCGGTCGTCGGCGGCGCGGCGCGCGACGGGGTTGCCCGACCGCGGGAACGGACCGTCGGGGCTCTCGGTGCCCGACCAGCCCGCCGGACCCCAGGCGCGGGGTGCGGCCGACTCCGGGCCCGAGGTCTCGGGTTCAGGAGTCTCGGCGGGTTCCGGCACCGACGGTTCGGTCGCTGGTCCGGGCGTCGAGGGTTCCGGTGCCGATGCCGCCTCGGGAGCTTCCGTCTCCGGTTGGTCGACCTCGTCGACCTCGTCCCGGGGCGTCTCGACCTCCGGTGTCTCCACCGCGGCGGGTTCGGCCGGCGCGGCCGCCTTCTCGTTCGCGGGCTTCTCGTCCACGGGAGCCGGCTTGTCGTCGGTCTGTGCTGCAGGCGCGTCGGTGATCTTCGGGATCTCGCCGGTCAGGTCCGAGACCGAGACCGAGCCGTCCCGACCCGCGCGTCGACGGCCGCGACCGTCACGCCGCGTGGGCGTGGTGCCGCCGGCGGCCTGCGACCGCGCGAGTAGTTCCGATACCGAGATGGGTCGAGATTCGGGCTCCGAATCCTTCGACATGAAGTGGCTCTCCGTCCTCGAACGTCACCGGATGCCGGTCGAGCGCATCCGCCTGGGTACTTCCCGGCGCTCGTGGACGCACCGTCGACCGTCTCCCCCATCCCGCGCGCCCGTGGGCGTCGGGAGACCGGATCAGCCGACGCCGCCCCGGGCGCCAGTCGTCTGTGAGGGCTCGAACGAGTCGGCTGGTTCCGCGTCGAGTCGACGCAAGATCACACCCTCCCGCAGAGCCCACGGACAGATCTCCAGTGTATCGACTCGGAGGGCCCGCATAGCCGCCTCCGCCACGAGCGCTCCGGCGACCAGCTGACCGGCACGATCGGCGCTGACGCCCTCCAGTTCGGCGCGGTCGGCGCGGGTCATGCGGGAGATGAAGGAGATGAGCTGGCGGAGGCCGCTCGTCGTCAGTTCGCGCCGGACGCGGGGTCCCGCGCTCGACGGCGCCGCGCCGGTGAGGCGGGCGAGGCTGCGGAACGTCTTCGAGGTGCCGACACAGAGGTCGGGTGCGCCGGGCGCGAGGAGCTCCTTGGCGGGGGCGCGCAGCTCCGCGTCGAGCCAGTCCCGCAGAACACCGATCCGACGCCGGTCCGGTGGGTCGTCGGGCAGCCACTCGCGGGTGAGTCGTCCGGCGCCGAGCGGCAACGACAGTGCGACGTCGGGTTCTTCGTCGACGCCGTTGGACATCTCCAGCGAACCGCCGCCGATGTCGAGGGCGAGGATGCGGCCCGCGCTCCATCCGCGCCAGCGGCGGACGGCGAGGGAGGTCAGACGTGCCTCGTCGCGGCCGGAGAGGACCGCGATGCGCACCCCGGTGCGCAACTCGACCTCGTCGAGCAGGTCATCGGAATTGGTGGCGTCGCGGACGGCCGACGTCGCGAAGGCCATCATCTGCTCGCAACCGGAGGTGCCGGCGATGTGGGTGAACTCCGTGACGGAGTCGATCAACTTCGACACCGCCTTGTCGCTCATCCGCCCATCGGCGTCGATCTGTTCGGCCAACCGCAGAACGGCCTTGGTCGAACTCATGGGCGTCGGGTGGCCGCCGCGATGGGCATCGACCACCAGGAGGTGGACAGTGTTGCTGCCCACGTCCAGAACTCCTAAGCGCACGGGTCAACGGTAGTGCAGCCGCCGTGTCGGCATGATCCCGGCTACCGTTGTAGTCGTGACCGCACTCTCGCCGTCCGCGCCACGAATCACGCCCGCCCCGGAGGTCGAACTCGACTTTCCGCGTGAATGGTACGAATTCGTCGATCCGGCCGATCCCGAACACTTCATCAAAGCCGACCTCACCTGGCTGCTGTCGCACTGGACCTGCGTCTTCGGCACCCCGGCCTGCCAGGGCATCCTGCCCGGACGCGAGACCGACGGTTGCTGCAGTCATGGCGCCTACCTGTCCGACTCCGACGATCGGGAGCGTCTCGCCCACGGCGTCTCGATGCTCACCCCGGAGGACTGGCAGTTCTACAAGAAGGGGTCGGGCAAGAACCCGGTCGGCCCCAGGGGGTACCTCGAAGAGAGCGACCTCGACGACGAGCCGGCGCTCAAGACGCGGCTTCACAAGGGCGCGTGCATCTTTCTCAACCGGCCGGGCTTCGAGGGCGGCGTCGGATGCGCGCTGCACTCGATGGCCCTGCGCAAGGGACTCGAACCGCTGACCGTCAAGCCCGACGTGTGCTGGCAGTTGCCGGTTCGCCGTGAGCAGGACTGGGTGGAACGTCCCGACGGCACCGAGGTCCTGCAGACGACGATCACCGAGTTCGACCGCCGCGGTTGGGGCGAGGGCGGCCACGATCTCAAGTGGTACTGCTCGGGATCACCCGACGCGCACGTCGGCGCCAAGCAGGTGTGGGAGTCCTACGCACCCGAGCTGACCGAGCTGCTCGGCGCCCCGGCCTACGAGGCCCTCGCCGCCGCCTGCCGGCGTCGTAAGGGGTTGGGGCTCATCGCCGTTCACCCGGCGACCACAGCCGCGACCGCCCGTCGCGAGACCGACGTCAAATACGAGCTGCAGCCGCCGGAGTGACCCCGGGTGCGCGGGAGACCGCGCACCCGTTTCAGGCCTCGAGTTTGTACCCGAGGCCACGGACGGTGATGAGGTGCTTCGGGGTGCCCGGATCGGGCTCGATCTTGGAGCGCAGGCGTTTGACGTGCACGTCGAGGGTCTTGGTGTCGCCGACATAGTCCGCTCCCCAGACCCGGTCGATCAGCTGCCCGCGGGTGAGCACGCGGCCGGCATTGCGCAAGAGGTATTCGAGAAGGTCGAACTCCTTGAGCGGCAACGTGATCGACTGGCCGTCGACCGACACGGTGTGTCGCTCCACGTCCATCCGGACCGGACCCGCCTCGAGGACACCGAGATCGAGGTCGTCCTCGGCGGCGTCCGCCCCGCGACGCAGGACCGCCCGGATTCGGGCGATGAGCTCGCGCGCCGAGTACGGCTTGGTCACGTAGTCGTCGGCGCCGAGTTCCAGTCCGACGACCTTGTCGATCTCGGCGTCCCGGGCCGTCACCATGATCACCGGCACGTTCGACCGGGCACGCAGGGCCTTGCAGATCTCCGTCCCCGACATCCCGGGGAGCATCAGGTCGAGGAGGACGATGTCGGGGCTCACGCGGTCGAAGGCGGGCAACGCCTGGGCACCGTCGTTGACGATGCTGGCCTCGAACCCCTCCTTGCGCAACAGGAAGGCCAGCGGATCGGCCAGCGATTCCTCGTCCTCGACGATCAGCACGTGGGTCAACTCTTCGATTCCTTGTCGTCAGCGGACCAGCCCACGTCGGACAGGTCCTCGGGGATGCACAGCGTGAACGTGGAGCCGGTGCCCGGTTCGCTCCACAGGTTGATCGTGCCGCCGTGATTGGCGGCCACGTGTTTGACGATCGCCAGGCCAAGACCGGTACCACCGGTCATCCGCGACCTCGCCTGGTCGACGCGGAAGAAGCGTTCGAAGACACGCTGCTGGTCGGCGCGGGCGATGCCGATGCCGCGGTCGGTGACGGCGATCGCCACCATCGGACGGCCGTCGATCTTGATGATGCGGCGGCTGAGCGAGACGACCGTGTTCGACGGCGAGTAGGCGATGGCGTTGGAGATCAAATTGCTCAGGGCCGTCATGAGCAGCACACGGTCGCCAGAGATCGTCGCGCCGAGCGGTTCGTCGGACCGTAGCTCGATGGACGCCGCCTCGGCCGTCAGCGTCGCCGCGGCGAGAGCGTCGTCGACCAGCTCGTCGACGTCGATCCGGGTGAACTCGGGGGTGTCGCCGTCCTGCAGGCGCGACAGCGCGAGCAGCTCGCTCACCAGCCTGCCCATCCGTTGGGTCTCCCCCACCACCCGCTGGCCGAAGTGCTGGACCGACTCGATGTCGTCGGCGGATTCCAGGAGGGCCTCGGCGAGCAGGCCGATCGCGCCGACCGGCGTCTTGAGTTCATGCGACACGTTCGCCACGAAGTCGCGGCGGGTGGCCTCGAGGCGCTTGTGTTCGGTGTCGTCGAGGCCGTAGACGACGGCGTACCGCTCATCGTCCTGCGCCACCACCTTGGCCAGGCAGCGCACATGTTCGACGGTGGGCCGCGGGGTGCGGCCGGTGGAGACGAAGCCGAGGGTCGAGGTGGGCGGACTGAACTCGAAATGCTGCTCGACGTCGGTGTCGAGGACGTCCTTCACCGCATCCCAGACGGGGTCGGCGAGCAGCATCTCGCGGACGATGCCCAGCTCGACGGCCCGATGGTTGAACATCACGACGTCGCGGAACTCGTCGACCACGGCGACGGCGGTCATCGAGTTGCGGACGACCATGCTCAACAGGCCGGCCTTGGTCATCCGGCCGTCGGCGGTCGTCGACGTGACATCGGAATCCCGGATCTCCGCCGAGGCGGGCACCGCCCTCGGGACCTGCGCGCGATCGGTGGCCGGAACGGGCAGGGCGGCGTCGGATCGTGTGAACGTGCGTTCGCGGCCGAACCAGGAGCCGAGCGCGAAGTGCCGGGGCCACCCGGAGGCGCCGAGACGACGCCCCAGCATGACTCCGAGGATGAGCGCGAGCACGAACGCGATCGTCGCGGCTGAGATTGCGGCGGCCACGGGCCCAGCTTACGGCGGAACCAACGACAGCTGCACAGATGTCGCAGCTGTTCGGCAGCTGTTCACGTGCCGTTCGCCGAAGATCCGGCGAGAGCCGGACACGACCGTCGGCGGATGGAGCTCACGCCGGCGGCGCGGATCACTGAGGGACCGGCACCGCCATGTCGGCGAACTCCGGATGGCGCTCGATGAAACGCTGTACGTACGAGCAGACCGGCACGACCTGCTTACCACTCGCGCGGATGTCCTCCAGGACGAACCGAACCAGTTGTCCCGCATAGCCATGCCCGCTGTACTGCTCACGGACCACCGTGTGGGTGAGCACGACCTGATACGGCTCGGAGACATAGTCGAGGTACCCGACCACCTCGTCCTCGCCGAAGGAATCGGAGGCGAGAATCGCCTCGTACCGTTCCTGAGCAGGTGAATGATCGATCCGAAGGGTGCCCACATCCGCCATAGCGTCTAATGTAGCGCGCGTCACACCGAAGAAGCTATGACGATTATGTTACGCGCTCGCCACCCGGCGTTTCCGGGTGGCGAGCGCGCGTGTCGAGGCGGGTCCGAAGGCTACTTCTGGCCCTGGGCCGCCACCGCGGCCGCGCCGGCCGCAGCCGCCTCGGGATCGAGGTAGGTGCCGCCCGGGTTCAGGGGCTTGAGGTTCTCGTCGAGGTCGTAGCGCAGCGGGTTGCCGGTGGGGATGTTCAGACCGGCGATGTCCTCGTCGGAGATGCCGTCGAGGTGCTTGACGAGCGCACGAAGCGAATTGCCGTGTGCGGCCACGAGGACGGTCTTGCCCGCCTTGATGTCGGCGGCGATCGTCTCGGTGAAGTACGGGATCATCCGCGCCACGACGTCCTTGAGGCACTCGGTCAGCGGGACCTCGTCGAGGTCGGCGTACCGCGGGTCGCCGACCTGGCTGTACTCGGCGTCGGGCTCGATGGCCGGCGGCGGGGTGTCGTAGCTGCGACGCCACAGCATGAACTGCTCCTGGCCGTACTTCTCCAGGGTATCGGCCTTGTTGAGGCCCTGGAGCGCACCGTAGTGACGCTCGTTGAGACGCCAGTCGCGGACCACCGGGATCCAGTGGCGGTCGGCGGTGTCGAGAGCGATCTGCGCCGTCGAGATCGCACGGCGCAGGAGCGAGGTGTACAGGACGTCGGGCAGCAGATCGTGCTCGACGAGCAGTTCACCGGCCCGCACGGCCTCGGCCTTGCCCTTGTCCGTGAGCGCCACGTCCACCCATCCGGTGAACTGGTTGGACGCATTCCATTCGCTCTCGCCGTGACGCATCAGGATCAAGGTGCCGTTGCTCATGGGCGATAGTTTCGCACAGACGCGCGGCGCCCTCTTCCCGCCGCCCGCCCGTTTGGTGTCCGGCGTCGCGATTCGCGCGGCGACCGCACCTGGCGAGGTCTAGCGTTGTCGCATGACAGCCAGCACAAACGCCGGCGAGACCGGCAAGAATGCGGAACAGCAGCCCGAGCTCAAACGCGTACTGGGCTGGAAGCTGCTGCTCCTGTTCATCATCGGCGACATCCTCGGCACCGGCGTCTACGCGCTGACCGGCCAGGTGGCGAGCGAGGTCGGGGGCGCGGCGTGGCTGCCGTTCCTCATCGCCTTCGCCGTTGCGACGCTCACCGCGTTCTCCTACCTCGAACTGGTGACCAAGTACCCGCAGGCCGCCGGGGCAGCGCTCTACGTGCACAAGGCCTTCGGCATCCACTTCATCACCTTCATCGTGCTGTTCACGGTTATGTGCTCGGGCATCACGTCGGCGACCACGGCCTCCCGCGCGTTCGCGGTGAACATGCTGACCGCGTTCCGCGGCGAGTCCCCCGACGCCACGAACCCCGCCCTGTACGCGGTGGCCGTCGGTTTCCTGCTGCTCGTCATGTTCATCAACTTCCGCGGCGTCGCCGAGGGCGTCGGCACCAACGTCGTCCTGACCCTCGTGGAGCTGACCGGTCTGCTGCTCGTGCTGTTCATCGGCTACTGGTTCATCGTCGGCGGCAACGCCGAGCACTGGGATGCGGTGGTGGCCTTCGAGAGTCCCGACGACAAGAACGTCTTCATCGCGGTGACGGCCGCGACCTCGTTGGCCTTCTTCGCGCTCGTCGGCTTCGAGGACTCGGTGAACATGGCCGAGGAGTGCAAGGAGCCGACCCGCATCTTCCCGAAGGTCATGCTGAGCGGCCTGGGTATCACCGCCGCGATCTACGTCCTCATCGCGATCTGCGCGGTGGCGATCGTGCCCGTCGGCGTGCTCGCCGAGAGCGAGACCCCGCTCGTCGACGTCGTCCAGGCCGCGGCACCGAACTTCCCGATGTCGGATCTGCTGCCGTGGATCTCGATGTTCGCGGTCGCCAACACGGCCCTGATCAACATGATGATGGCGAGTCGTCTGCTCTACGGCATGGCCAAACGAGGTGTGTTGCCCAAGTTCCTGTCGTACGTGCACCCGGGACGCCGGACCCCGTTCGCGGCGGTCATCTTCACCACGGTCATCGCGCTGTTGCTGCTCACCTACGTGAGCTCCGACCCGAAGAGCTCCATCGTCGGACTCCTCGGCGGCACCACTGCACTGCTGCTGCTCGCGGTGTTCACGGTCGTCAACGTATCGGTGCTGGTGCTCCGCCGGGACACGGTGGAGCACAAGCACTTCCGCACCTCGACACCGGTCGCCGTGCTCGGTGCCGTCACGTGCGGATACCTCACGCTGCCGGTCACCGGCCGCGATCCCGAGCAGTATGTGATCGCCGGCTGGCTGTTGCTGATCGGCGTACTCCTGTGGGCGCTGACCTATTGGTGGAACAGGCGCGCCGGCGACCATGCGATCAGCTACGACGAGGTGCCGCCGCATCAGATGAGCTGAGGACCGCTCAAGTAGGACCGAAATGAATCGACCCCCACCGGGTGATCACCTGGTGGGGGTCGTTTCTGGTAGCGGGGACAGGATTTGAACCTGCGACCTCTGGGTTATGAGCCCAGCGAGCTACCGAGCTGCTCCACCCCGCGTTGCAAGGAGCAACACTATCCGCGGGGTGCGGCCTGCACCAAATCGGCAGCTCGGACGGGCCCTCGTCCCATCGCCGGACCTACTTGCGAAGGTCCTTGCGCAGGATCTTGCCCGACGCCGACTTCGGGATCGCATCGATGAACTCCACCGCACGAACCTTCTTGTGCGGGGCCACCTTCGACGCCACGAACTCCATCACCTCGTC
>NZ_JSYC01000106.1:0-658 GCF_054823965.1 Gordonia sp. GN26
TGGGGTGGGGGTGGTTTGTAGGTGTTGTTGTAAGTGTGTAAGGGCGTTCGGTGGATGCCTTGGTACCAGGAGCCGATGAAGGACGTGGTAGGCCGCGATAGTCCTCGGGGAGTTGTCAAACGAGCTGTGATCCGAGGGTGTCCGAATGGGGAAACCCAGCACGAGTGATGTCGTGTTACCCACCTCTGAATGTATAGGGGGTGTGGAGGGAACGTGGGGAAGTGAAACATCTCAGTACCCATAGGAAGAGAAAACAAAATGTGATTCCGTGAGTAGTGGCGAGCGAAAGCGGATGAGGCTAAACCATGCGCATGTGATACCGGGTAGGGGTTGTGTGTGTGGTGTTGTGGGGTTCATCTTCTTCCATCTGCCTGTGGAAGCGTGAGTCAGAAAATCGTGTGTTAGGTGAAGTGGCCTGGAATGGTCTGCCGTAGACGGTGAGAGTCCGGTAGCTGAAAACACATGGTCTTGCGTGATGGATGCCCAAGTAGCAGCGGGCTCGTGGAATCTGCTGTGAATCTGCCGGGACCACCCGGTAAGCCTGAATACTTCCTGGTGACCGATAGCGGACAAGTACCGTGAGGGAAAGGTGAAAAGTACCCCGGGAGGGGAGTGAAATAGTACCTGAAACCGGACGCTTACAATCCGTCAAAGCCTG
>NZ_JSYC01000107.1:0-255 GCF_054823965.1 Gordonia sp. GN26
GACCATCCTTGAGAAGACGTCGAGGATGAACGCGGCATACACCCACCCTGAATGTGTGCGGATGTAGGTCAGGTCCGCCACCCACAGCGCGTTGGGCGCCGCCGCGGTGAACTGCCGTTCGACACGATCGGCCGGCTGCGGAGTTTCGGCCCCCTCGCTGTGCGTGGTCTTCCGCGTCTTGGATCTCGTTATCCCCTGCAGCCCATCAGCTTTCATCAACCGCTCGACGGTGCACCGGGCCACGCCGATACCCTT
>NZ_JSYC01000108.1:0-448 GCF_054823965.1 Gordonia sp. GN26
AGGTCGGGCAGCATCGCGTGGACGCGCTCGCGGTGACGGGCGATCGCCTTGCGCTCGGGCATACCGGGATTGGGCTGGACCTGCGGGATGATCTCGGTGAAGTCCTCCTTGGTACCACCACCGGAGATACCCGCGGCCTGCATGGCCTCTTCCTGCTTCTGGACGGCCTCGTCCTTCTCCTCGGACATGCCGATCGGACCGAACCGGTCACCGGAGAGGAACTGCTTGACCACCGGCTGCTCCGAGGTCAGCAGCTGCTCACGCGGACCGAACATCACCAGCTCCTTGCGGAAGAGCATGCCGATGTTGTCCGGGATCGTCCGCGCGATGTTGATGTTGTGCGTCACGATCAGGATCGTGGCGTCGATCTGGGCGTTGATGTCGATCAACAGCTGCGAGATGTAAGCCGTACGAACCGGATCCAGACCCGAGTCCGGCTCGTCGCACA
>NZ_JSYC01000109.1:0-849 GCF_054823965.1 Gordonia sp. GN26
GATCCAGACCCGAGTCCGGCTCGTCGCACAGGATGATCTGGGGATCGAGAACGAGGGCGCGGGCCAGGCCGGCGCGCTTGCGCATACCGCCGGAGATCTCACCGGGGAGCTTGTCCTCGGCACCGGTCAGACCGACCAGGTCGATCTTCTCCATCACGATGTCGCGGACCTCGTTCTCCTTCTTCTTCGTGTGCTCACGAAGGGGGAACGCGATGTTGTCGAACAGGCTCATCGAACCGAACAGCGCACCGTCCTGGAAGAGGACGCCGAACAGCTTGCGGATCTCGTAGAGCTCCTTGGCCGAGCACTGCGTGATGTCGGTGCCGTCGATGATCACCGAGCCCTGCTCGGGATGAAGGAGACCGATCAAGGTCTTCAGGAACACCGACTTACCGGTACCCGACGGTCCGAGCAGTGCGGAGACCTCTCCCTCCGGAAGGGTCAGAGAGACATCACGCCAAATGTTCTGAGATCCGAACGACTTGGTGAGCCCCTCGACACTGACCTCTACACCCACAACTTCCTCCAGACGTTCGCTGCCCCCGAGAGCGGCCACGGTGTGGCCGCACACCAGCCGGTGGCATTTGTGGTTGGGGTCACTGTAACCGACCAGAGTCCACCCACAACGCGACCGGAGCTACTCAGCGTTGGCGACGAGAAAGCTACCAACCGGTAACCCTCGCCGCGTCGATGACATTAGCGGATGGAATGAAGTGAGGGAAGTCGGACATAACCGCCCCCTGTGACGCCCGACGCAGAGTCGCAGGTCACTCGGGTGGACGCCGTTTCGACTGTGCGACATCGACCGAAGTCGTTGGGCCAGAGTGAAGTCGCGCGCGACTTCACTCT
>NZ_JSYC01000110.1:0-736 GCF_054823965.1 Gordonia sp. GN26
GTTGCGGTCACCGTCGCCGCATATGCGGCGACCAGCTGCGGTGGCGCGGTCAGATGGCCGGAGGCACCTAGCGCCTGGTGGATCTCGCGGGCTCGGGCGTCGATATTGCGTTGCCGGCCAACCTTTTTCAACGCCGACCGCAGTGCTGCCACCGACAGTCGCGCCCCCTGGTCGGGGGTGGGGGCCCGCCGAAGCACGCTGAGGGTGTCGCGGTGGGCCAGATCCCCGCCGAAGGCTTCGAGTGCGGCCGGGTAGTAGGCGTGCAGTTGGGCGTGCAGCACGTTTTGTTGTGCCGAGCGGGCCCACACCAGATTCTGATGGGTACGGGCCATCACCCGGATCGCGTCGGCTTCGGCACTGTCGTCGGCGACGAGTCGGTGGTTGTGGCGGTCGGTACGCACCAGATCGGCGAGGGTTTTCGCGTCGGCCTTATCGGATTTGGTGCCACCGACATGATGGCGATCGCGATAGCGGGAGACAGATCGTGGGTTGATCGCATACACCTGGTAGCCGGCGGCGACCAACGCGTCGACCCACATGCCGTGTTCGGTTTCGGTACCCGCCACCACCTGCTGCGGTTGATCGGCGAAGCGGGCGAGTAGGTCGTGCAGGGCGGTGATGCCGGCTGCTGATTCAGCACATCGGCGGGTGGCCAGGACGCTGCCGGTCTCATCCATCACGCACACGTCGTGGTGATCGGATGCCCAGTCGTTGCCCACGAAGATCATGTCGAACG
>NZ_JSYC01000111.1:0-1564 GCF_054823965.1 Gordonia sp. GN26
AGTCGTTGCCCACGAAGATCATGTCGAACGGGGGTGTCAGATGGTCTGTGTAAGTCCAGTGCTCATCAGTGAGAGGAAGATGTATGAGCATGGCGTTAGACGATACGCAGCGGGGCCACGACGACGAGCGGTTGCCTGAGCTGGCCGAGCCGCGCTCGACTGCGGAGGTGGCCGAGGCTTTGCAGGCCTCAGGCATGGTCGATGAGCTGCTCGCTCAGATCGATTCCGGGCAGGTCCAGATCACCGGCGAGGGCGGGTTGATCCCGGGCCTGATCAAACTCGCCCTCGAACGCGGCCTCAAGGCCGAGCTGACCGATCACCTCGGCTATGAGAAGGGTGACCCGGCCGGGCGGGAGCTGCCCAACGCCCGCAACGGTTCGAGCCCGAAAACGGTGGCCTGCGAGGCCGGACCGGTCCAGCTGAACATCCCTCGCGATCGCGATGGCACCTTCACCCCGCGACTGGTGCCGAAGGGCTCGCGCCGGCTCGGCGGCTTGGATGACATCATTATCTCCCTCTACGCCGGCGGCATGACGCTGCGCGACATCCAGCACCATCTGGCCTCGACGATCGGCACCGACCTCTCACATGAGACGATCTCGAAGATCTGCGACGAGGTCCTCGGCGCGGTCGACGAATGGCAGAACCGGCCCTTGGAGGCGTTGTATCCCGTCATCTACCTCGACGCACTGGTGGTGAAGGTCAAAGACGGAGCCCACGTTCGAAACAAGCACGCCCACATCGCGATTGGCGTTGACATGGCCGGGATCAAGCATGTGCTGGGGATCTGGATTCAGGCCGAGGAAGGCGCGAAGTTCTGGGCCGGGGTGTGTGCGAATCTGGCCAATCGCGGCGTCAAGGACGTCCTGATCGTCTGCTGTGACGGGCTGACCGGATTCCCCGAGGCGATCGAGGCCACCTGGCCGCTGGCCACGGTGCAGACCTGCGTGGTGCATCTGATCCGCAACTCGATGCGGTTCGTGAACTACAAAGACCGCAAAGACGTCGCCCGGGCGATCAAACCGATCTACACCGCCCCCGACGCCGACACCGCTCGCCGCGAGTGGGAAGCCTTCCGGGACTCCGAGCTCGGGCTCAAATATCCGAGTGCGGCATTGGCTTTCGATCGCGCCTGGGACAGATTCATCCCGTTCCTAGCGTTCCCGCCCGAGCTACGCAAAGTCATCTACACCACCAACTCGATCGAGTCGCTGAACTACCAGCTACGCAAGGTGATCAAGAACAGGGGACACTTCCCCAACGACGTCGCGGTCCGCAAACTGTTGTGGTTGGCGATCTGCGACATCGAGGACAAACGCGCCAGGCAACGCGAGAAAGAACGCGGCACGCCCGCCGCCACGCGCAGAGCTCCCGGACGACTCGTCGAGGGACAGGTCGTGACGAACTGGAAACAGGCCCTCGAGCAACTCGCCCTGGCCTACCCCGACCGCATCGAACCCCACCTCAGCTAGACCCACCAACAACCACAGGAACACCAGGAGTCACGTTCTTACACAGACATCTTGACAAGCTCTGTCGAACGCTCACCTCTTCTCCTCATAGC
>NZ_JSYC01000015.1:0-93855 GCF_054823965.1 Gordonia sp. GN26
CAGCAGCGGATGTGGTTCATCAACCAGTTCGACTGGAAGTCACCGGCATACAACATCCCGGCAGTCTTGCGACTGACCGGACCGTTGGACATCGGTGCGCTGCGTAAGGCCGTGGAAGACGTCGTCGTGCGGCACGAATCCCTGCGCACCACTTTCCCCTCGATCGAGGGGCGGCCGGTGCAGCGCATTCATCCCGCCGCAGACGTTGCCGACCGACTGGACTGGGCCGAGGCCCCTGACCAGGCCGCTCTCGAGCGGGACGTGGCCACCGGGTTCGAGGTCACCAAGCAGTGGCCGATACGCGCGCGGTGGTTGCGCATCTCTGACCATGAGTACCTGTTCGCGCTGGTTGTGCACCACATCGCCGCCGACGGCGAGTCGGTCACCCCGCTGGTGACCGATCTGGTGGGCGCCTACGTCGCGCGGAGTGCCGATGCGGTGCCCGAGTTCGCGCCTATGCCGGTGCAGTACGCCGATTACGCGCTCTGGCAACACGAGGTCCTCGGTTCGCCCGATGACCCGACCACGGTCCTCGGGTCACAACTGGCGTACTGGCGTGAGCGTCTGGCCGGACTGCCGGATGTTGTCGACCTGCCCGCCGACCGGCCGCGTCCGGCGACCGCGTCGGGTGTCGGCGCCACCGTCGACGTGCAGATCCCGGCCGGCGTCGCCGACCGGATCTCGGTCGTCGCGCAGGACAACAGGGTGACCGACTTCATGGTCGTCCACGCCGCGTTGGCGACGCTTGTCGCGAGGCTCTCCGGGACCGACGACATCGCGATCGGCACGCCGATCGCCGGCCGCGGACAGGAAGAACTCGAGCGGGTCGTCGGCATGTTCGTCAACACGCTCGTGCTGCGGACGCAGGTCTCGCCTGCGAAGTCGTTCGGCGAGGTGCTGTCGCAGGTCAAGGCCGTCGACGTCGAGGCATTCGCGCACGCCGACGTGCCGTTCGAGACCGTCGTCGACGCGCTCAAACCGGCACGGTCAGGCGCGTTCGCGCCCCTCAGTCAGGTCTGGCTCACGTTCGATCAGGCAGCCGGCGGTGTTCCCGGTGCCGGCGATCTGCCCTCCGGATCGGTGGGTGATCTCGTGATCGCTCCGTTGCCGCTCCCGGCCACGCCGGCCAAGGTCGACCTCCTGGTGAGCGTCGCGGCGGCGCCGGAAGCCGGTGAGCCGTGGCGCGCCACGCTCACCTATGCCACCGACTTGTTCGACGAGTCGACGGCAGAGCGGTTCGGTGACTGGCTGGTCGAACTGCTCGACGCCTTGACGACCCGAACCGACGTGCCGGTCGGTGATGCCCTGTTCCTCGACGACGCTGCGATCAGCCGACTGACGTCCGTCTCCGGTGGTCGTGGTGCGCAACCCGAGCTGCTCGCCGAGACCTTCGAGCGTGCTGCTCGTTCCTGGCCTCAGGCGGTGGCCGTCGTCGACGCGACCGGCAAGTCGCTCACCTACGAGGAACTGGACGCGCGGTCGAATCGATTGGCGCGCTGGCTCGTCGGCCGCGGCATCGGTCCGGAATCCCTGGTGGCCCTGGCGATCGCGCGATCGGTGGAGCTGCTCACCGCCATCTGGGCGGTCGCCAAGACCGGCGGCGGCTACGTGCCGATCGACCCCGACTATCCGGCCGAGCGGGTCGCGAACATGGTCGAGGACTCCGGCGCCGTGCTCGGCCTCTCGACCGACGCCGCCGGGCCGCTGCCCGACGAGGGATTCGAGTGGCATCGTCTCGCCGGCCTGGACCTCGCGGCCTTCACCGCGGCGCCGTTGACGGACGCCGAACGTCTCGCCCCGGCTCGCATCGACAACACGGCGTACGTCATCTACACCTCGGGTTCGACCGGCCGGCCGAAGGGCGTGTCCGTCAGCCACTCCGGCCTCGCCAACTTCGCGCGCGAGGAGATGCGGCGCGGGTCGGTGTCCGGCCCGGCTCGGGTGCTGGGTTTCGCGTCGCCGAGCTTCGACGCCTCGGTCCTCGAGTATCTGCTCGCCACCGCGAGTGGAGGACTCATCGCCTACCGCCCCGGCGACGCCGTGGGTGGAGAAGCGCTGCAGCAGTTCATGATCGAGCACGGTGTGACCCACACATTCCTGACGCCGACGGTCCTGTCGACGCTTGATCCCGCAGCACTCGAAACCCTCGAGCTCGTCTACGTCGGTGGTGAGGCGGTTCCGCAGGCGCTCAAGGACGAGTGGTCGACGGTCCGACGGATCCAGAACCTGTACGGACCCACCGAGACCACCATCGGCATCACCATCAGTGAGCCGATGAAGCCGGGTGACCCGGTCCTGCTCGGCGGACCGCTGGCGGGCCTCGGTCTGCAGGTCCTCGACAGTCGCCTGCATCCGGTCCCCGTCGGGGTTCCCGGCGAGTTGTACGTCACCGGCCTGCCGCTCTCGCGCGGTTATCTGAACCGGCCCGGACTGACCGCTGAACGGTTCGTCGTCGATCCGTTCGGGCACAACGGTTCCCGGATGTACCGCACCGGCGACGTGGTGCGCTGGCAGCGGTCCGCCGACGGTGCACTCTCACTCGCCTATTCGGGACGTACCGACGACCAGGTCAAACTGCGCGGTCTCCGGATCGAACTCGGTGAGATCGAATCCGCACTCACCGCGCACCCCGCGGTCGACTCCGCGGTCGTCATCGGCGTGGGCGGCGCGGTCGCGTCGTCCCTGGCCGCCTACGTGGTGACCACCGGGGACGTCGCCGACGAAGAGCTCCGCGAGTTCATCGGCCGGCGACTCCCGTCCTTCATGGTCCCGGCAACCCTGACGCGTCTCGATGCGTTGCCCATGACGCCCGTCGGCAAGCTCGACAAGGCCGCCCTGCCCGAGCCGGTGGTGGTGACCGCAGACCACGTCGAACCCGAAACGAAGAACGAAAGGGTCATCGCGGAGGTCTTCGCCGAAATCCTGGGTATCGAACGCGTGTCGGCAACCGAGTCGTTCTTCGACCTCGGTGGAAACTCGCTGTCGGCGACCCAGGTCGTGGCGCGGGTGCACGACCATGGCCTTCCGCTCGAACTCCGTTGGCTGTTCAGCGATCCCACCGTCCGTGAGTTGGCCCGACGCATCGACGAGGGCGGTGCACGCGGGAACGACGTGCTGATTACCCTGCGCGGCGACGGCGCCCGGCCGCCGCTGTTCTGTGTGCATCCGGCCGGCGGCCTCGCCTGGTTCTACGGTGGTTTCGCGCCGTACATCTCCGATCGGCCGATCTACGGCCTGCAGGATCCTCACGTCGTCAACGGTGAGGACTCTGCGACCGACGCGCACGAACTCGCCGCGCGTTATGTCGAGGAGATCCGCCGGGTGCAGCCCGAAGGCCCGTACCACCTGCTCGGGTGGTCGATCGGCGGGATCATCGCTCATGCGATGGCCACACGCCTGCAGGCGGTCGGTGAACGCGTCGCCTACCTCGGCATCATGGATACCACACCGGCGGTCGACGGGGAGGTCCCCGCAGCGGTCGTCGAGGAGGAGTCCGCGACGAACCCGGACCACGCCGCCGACATCCTGGGCGGCTGGCGCGATCTGTTCGATCTCGACGACGCGGTGAAGGCGGAGAGTGCGGAAGAGGTCGCCGACATCGTGCGGACGCAGATCGCCGGGATGGGTTTGCTCGCCGAGGACGTCGTCGACCGCGTGATGGACAGCTTCGCCGTGTCCGCGGACATGCTGTTGGCCTACCGCCCGCAGCAGTACGTCGGCTCGGTCCAGGTCTTCACCGCGACGAATGACAAGGAGAACCCGGCCGCGATCCCCGAGGGGTGGCGAGAACATGTGTCCGGAACCATCGACAACACCGACGTCCCGACTCATCACCTGGGCATGACCGATGCCGCCTCGCTCGCCATCATCGGGCCGAGGGTGGAGCAGGCGCTGTCCGCCACAGGTGAACAGAGTGGCGATTCGCCCGACAAACCTTTGTGACCTATTGCCGGACAGGACGATCGGACCGAGGACAACAGGAAAGAGGAGACACGCATGACCAACCCCTTCGACGACGAGAACGGCCGCTTCTTCGTGCTGGTCAACGAAGAGAACCAGCACTCGCTGTGGCCGACCTTCGCCGACATCCCGGCGGGCTGGACCAAGGTGTTCGGAGAGGACAGCCGTGAGGCCTGCCTCAAGTACGTCGAGGAGAACTGGACGGACCTGCGTCCGAAAAGTCTGATCGACGCCATGAACGCCGATTCGGCCGGTTCCGACTCGTGACCCCCGTGACCTGAGGCCGTTCCGCCGGGAGATGCGACACAAGGCCGAGGAGTATCTGCTCGACCAGCTGGGGACCTACGAGGACGCCGGTCTCTATGGCGCGGTGGTGAAGGCGGAGGCCAACGTGCGGAATTCCGTCGCGCTGACCAGCACCCGATCGGCCCGGTGATTCGCCGGACCGATCGGACCGAACATCACCTACTCCCGCGGCGGGCTTCGTACCCGGAATGTCGCTCGTCCGTGTGCACCTTCGGTGTTCGTGGTGGACGCGGCGCCGCAATGCCTACCATTGAGTTTGTCCATGTTCTGAACCGACCTCGGTTGGTTCCCAACGATAGGTACCACGATGACGAATCCATTCGACGACGAGGACGGCCGTTTCTACGTACTCGTCAACGACGAGAACCAGCACTCGCTGTGGCCGACCTTCGCCGACATCCCGGCGGGCTGGACCAAGGTGTTCGGCGAGGACAGCCGCGCCGCGTGCCTGGAGTACGTCGAACAGAATTGGACCGACCTCCGGCCGAAGAGCCTCATCGAGGCGATGGCGGCAGACGAAGCGGGCGAAACCGCCGACTGACTGACGTGAACACCGGGTGGTTCGCTGAGCCCGAGCGAGCGTGACCCGACCTGACGGTCTGTTCCACCGACCTTCCGAGGAGCTTCGCCCATGAAACTCAGCGTCGTCGTGCCGGCCTACAACGAGGAGCACGAACTCGGTGCGTGCCTGGACCATCTCCTGGCTCAGACGCTCCCGATCGACGAGGTTATCGTCGTGGACAACTGCTCGACCGATCGGACCGGGGAAATCGCGCGTGATTATGCGCGACAGCACCCCGGGGTCCGGGCGCTGACCGAGGAACGGCGCGGGGTCGCCTGGGCGCGTGACAAGGGGTTCGACAACGCGACCGGGGACATCATCGGTCGAGTCGACGCGGACGCGCGGGCGCGCCGAGACTGGTCGAGCGTCGTGATGCGCTTCTTCACCGATGAGTCGAATGCCGAGTGGGATGTCATCGGCGGATTTCCCCTTATGGCCGACGCTCCCGGCTGGCGCAAGCAGGAGGAAAAGCTCGAGAAGCTGGCCGCCGACAAGGGTGGCCGGGAGACGAACGGCGTCATCGGGCAATGCTTTGCCATGCGTCGCTCCTGCTGGGAAGCCATTCGGGGATTCCTCCTGTCAGAGCGTCACGACATCCACGAGGATCACGACATGTCCGCAGCCGTCCGTCAGTCGGGTAGGCGGCTGTGGCTGAGTTACGGTCTCATCGTCGAGGGCTCGTCGCGGCGCTTCCGGGTGCCGCCGTGGCGGAATGTCGGATACGCCCTGGGAGGGTCTCGGGCCGCGTGGGCGCGACGTGACTGGAAGGTGTTCGCGCAACAGACCTTCCTCGTGCTGCCGTTCGCCTCTGTCTACCTCTGTGTCCTGTGGGTGAGATTGCGGGGATGGGATCCTGAGACGGAACGATGGAGTGCGAGACGTTTGTGGGACGAGCGACGAGAGGCCGTCCGGGTATCACCCGTTCTCGAGTGAACCCATGGAGGCCGACAAGGCCGCCGGATCCTGATCCGGTTTGTCCGGAATCGACCTACCGGAATATCGGGACGATTCCGCGCGAATAACAACTCAACGAAACAAGAGTGATGAACTGCCGTAACTGACGTCTCAGCAGTAACATGGAGTCACATTCTCCACGCAGAACCGCTTGTGGAATGTGCCACAGATGCTGAAGCAAGAGTCCCCATATTTCGTGGGGTAGGGCACACTGTGTTGAAGGGCCGCAACGTACCAATGTCTGGGGAGGCAGGGACGCCGTGGTCACGCCATTATGGGCGGGGGGGAAGGTAGTCACTCATGAACGATCTAGTGCACGACATCCAGGATCGTGGCGCGATAACGCCGAAGCTGACCGCAGTTCGGTTGGGCGACAAGGCACTCACCTACGGTGAGCTCGCACATCGAATCGACGAATACGATCATGTGTGTTCCGCGCATGGCATGTCTCAGGCTGCTGCGTTCTACGCCGCCCTGATGAACTGCCTGCCGACGCTGGGCGAAGTCCAGCCGCTGGAGGCCCGAATGCAGGTCCTCGGCGAGGTCGAAGCCTGGCTGGGGCGCGGCCGGGGAGCGGTTGCGCCGGCGCGCACCCATCTACGTGCGGTGAGTTAGTCTCCGCACCCACAACTTGAATCGAGACCTGCCCGGTACAGCCGGGCAGGTCTCGATGTCTCTATGGCCCGAGGGTTCGACGACACGGGCCGGTTGTCAGAGCGTCAGAGACCGAAGACCAACGCCAGGAGCAGCAGAATCGGCCCGCCGACGACTACGCTGCCGACACCGCACACGATCCCGGTGACGGCGCGGCCGGTTCCCTTGCGGTTCATCGGCGCCCGGTTGATCTGCTTGATACCGATGATTCCCGAGACGATGGCGACCATGCCGAGAATCGCGCCGAGTCCGAGGGCGAGGGTCATGGGAATCGCGATCAGGCCGGTGGTCAGCGCCAGCGACGCGGCGGGTGCGACCGTACGCCGCGCCGCGGGCGGCGAATACGGCAACGGCCGGACGGCCGGGGTCGGCCGTGAACCGACGAACGGCACCGGCCGTCCGCCCGAGAGCCGAGCGGGTGCGGAAGAAGTGGAGCCGAGAACGGGACTCTGCTCGACGGAGTTCTGCAGGCCCCAGAAGTCGCCCACCGGTGGGAGGGCGGCGTGATCTTCCGGCGCCGGGCGGAGACGGGTCTCGACACGTGTGGCGGGCCGTGGGGCGGGACCGGATGTCGAGTGTAGGGCAGGAGGCGCGGCCTCTACTGCGGCCTCCGGTACGACCGGGAGTGAATTGTCGTCGAGATCGTTGACCGCGGGCCATCGCTCGTGACGTTCGGTGATCGCCGGTGAGAACGGCTGGGTGGGAATGTCGACGCGCACGGCACCTCCTCGCTCGCCGGCTCGAGGGACGGGCCGTACCCGGGCGAGTCTACCGGCGACGAGGAGGTGCCGGCCGGTGTCAGTGGTCGGTCGCCATCCCGGCGAGCTGGGTCACGGCGTCGGCGCTGAGCTTCCAGCCACCGTCGGCGTCGACGTAGGTGAGCTTGATGTCGACCGGCGCCGGGGCATGCGGGCTGGCGACGGCCACCGTGGCGACGGCCTTCTTGTCGCCGTCCTTCGAGACGTCCTTCACGGTGTAGACCTCGGGGGTGTAACCGGCGGCCGACGAACCCTTTGCGAAGGCGATGACCGCGGCCTTGGTGGCAGGGTCCGAGGTGTCGACGACCGTGTCGATCTCATCGGCAGGGGTTGCCGGGTCGACGGCCTTGCGCAGGATGTCCTGGGCCTTCGAGTCGCTGAGGCCGGTGACCTCGTCGATCGCGTCGCCGGCGGCGGTGGAGACCTCGGATGCGGCGGTCTCGACTGCGGTCGACACCTTGCTCGTGGCCTCGTCCACGTCCTCGGAGGAGCAGGCGGTGGCGACGAACAGTGCGGACCCGGCCAGGGCGATGGCGGCGACGGACTTCCGGATCTTCATTGATTCCCCTTCATGCGACGCCTCCGCGGTCGGTACCGCGGAGTAGTAAGCCAACACTAACCCAGCGATTGGGCGGAATTAATCGGACCGCGGTCCGGTTATGGTGTTCGAGGCTGCCAGGGCAGCGCGATCGGCACGCAACGGAAGGCGCGACATGCAGTTCGGAATCTTCAGCGTCAGCGACATCACGACGGACCCCACCACGGGCCGGACGCCCACCGAGAACGAACGGATCAAGGCGATCGTCGAGATCGCCAAGAAGGCCGAGGACATCGGCCTCGACGTGTTCGCCCTCGGTGAGCACCACAACGAACCGTTCTTCTCGTCCTCGCCGACGACGACCCTCGCCTACATCGCGGCGCAGACGGAACGACTGCAGCTCAGTACCGCAACCACGCTCATCACCACCAACGACCCGGTGAAGATCGCCGAGGACTTCGCCATGCTGCAGCACCTCGCCGACGGGCGCGTCGACCTGATGCTCGGGCGCGGGAACACCGGACCGGTCTATCCGTGGTTCGGCCAGGACATCCGGCAGGGCATCCCGCTCGCGATCGAGAACTACCACCTCCTTCACCGGCTGTGGACCGAGGACGTGGTCGACTGGGAGGGAAAGTTCCGGACGCCCCTCACGTCGTTCACCTCGACCCCGCGCCCGCTCGACGGGGTGGCCCCGTTCGTGTGGCACGGGTCGATCCGCAGCCCGGAGATCGCCGAGCAGGCCGCGTACTACGGCGACGGTTTCTTCGCCAACAACATCTTCTGGCCCAAGGAACACTTCCAGCGGCTCATCGCCTTCTACCGGGAGCGCTACGAGCACCACGGCCACGGCCAGGCCCACCAGGCCATCGTCGGCCTGGGCGGCCAGTTCTTCATCCGGCCGAGATCCCAGGATGCGGTGCGGGAGTTCCGGCCGTACTTCGACAACGCGCCCGTCTACGGTCACGGCCCGTCGCTGGAGGACTTCACCTCCCAGACGCCGCTGACAGTGGGCAGCCCGGCCGAATTCGTCGACAAGACACTGTCGTTCCGCGAGAGCTTCGGGGACTACCAGCGCCAGCTGTTCCTCGTCGACCATGCGGGACTGCCGTTGAAGGTCGTCCTCGAGCAGCTCGACCTGCTCGGTGAGGTCCTGCCCGAGCTACGCGAGGGGTTCGCTCAGGGCAGGCCCGCCGACGTCCCGGACGCGCCGACCCACGCCTCGCTGGTGGCCGCGCGCCGCGAGGGCGACAAGATCGAGGTGCGGTCATGAACGGGGGTGCGGTGCGCCTCGTCGCGGTGAACGGCGGGCTCTCCGAACCGTCTTCGACGCGGCTGTTGATCGACCGGATGACGGCGGCGGTGACCGACGCCCTCGGCGAGCGCGGGGCCGCCGTCGAGGTCGCGGTGATCGACCTGCGCGATCTGGCCGTCGACCTCGGCCGTGCGATGACCGTCGGGTTCGCCTCCGGGCAGGCCCGCGCCGCTCTCGACGCCGTGGAGTCCGCGGACGCGCTGATCGTGGCGTCCCCGGTGTTCAACGCCTCCTACAGCGGACTCTTCAAGATGTTCTTCGACCTGGTCGACGTGGACGCGATGTCCGGCAAACCCGTGCTCGTCGCCGCCACCGGCGGTAGCCCGCGGCACTCCATGGTCCTCGATCACGCGCTGCGCCCGCTGTTCTCCTACCTGCGAACCGTGGTCGTGCCGACCGGGGTCTACGCCGCGTCAGAGGACTGGGCAGGGGCCGAGTCGGCCGGCGGTCTGAGCCGTCGAATCGACCGTGCGGCAGAAGAACTCGCGGGATTCGTCGAGCCACGAGCCACGAGTCGCCCCGCGTCGAACATCCGGACCCGGGTCGACGACGCGCAGCACGACGCGCGCGGTACGGGACCCGACGTGCGGCAGCAGACGATCGAGGCAGCGGGGATCGCCAACTTCGCCCGGTTGCTCGGCCCTTCGTGACGGCCCTCCGCAAGCTCCGGGCCTCCTCAGGGGGCGGTGGCTGACAGCCCTCCGCAAGCTCCGGGCCTCCTCAGGGGGCAGGGGCTGACGGCCCTCCGCAAGCTCCGGGCCTCCTAAGGGGCGGGGGCTCAACGTCAGGCGCGGCCCGGAGTGTTCTTCCGGGGACGTAGCCGAGAGTGCGGCAAAGCGGGTGCGGGCAGGTGCTGGATGTCTCCGTCGTATCCCTGTACCTGTCCGAACCGTTCGCTCTGGGCCATCCACTCCTCGCGGAATCCGACGATCTCCTCGTGCGTGCGGCCGATGAAGTTCCACCACATCACGATGTCCTCGCCGAACGGGGTGCCGCCGAGCAGGATCACACGGGCGGAGTCGTCGGAGACGTTGGTCAGCGTCAGTCGCGACGCTCCCACCCCGACGTAACCGAGTTCGGTGCGCTGGAGGGGGGCGGCGCCGGTGTCGGCCACCTCGATCGTCCCGGCGTCGACGAGGATGCCGTGTTCGAAGGTGGGATCGACGTCGAGGTCGGCGGTCGCGCCGGGCGCGAAGTCGAGCTGGGCGCCGAGCAGCGGCGTGAACGTGTGCACCGGCGACCGGGTGCCGAGCAGCTCGCCGAGGAACACCTTGGCCGTGACCCCGTCGAGCACGACGTCGTCCGGGCGGTGGTGGGCGAAGTCCCGCGGGGTGTCGACGGCATCGGCAGGAAGCGCGGTCCACAGTTGCACGCCGTGCAGGACCGTGGTCTCCGGCGTCGACACCTCGGTGTGGGCGATGCCGTGTCCCGCGGTCATCAGGTTGATCTCGCCGGGGCGGACCATCGCGTGGTTGCCCATCGTGTCGCGATGTTCGACCTCGCCGGTGAACAACCAGCTGACCGTCTGCAGGCCGGTGTGCGGATGCGGCGGCACGTCCATCCCGCCGGAACTCGCCACGTCGTCGGGTCCGTAGTGGTCGACGAAGCACCACGCGCCGATGAGCGACCGTGAGCGTTGGGGGAGCGTCCGGTGAACGGTCATCGCGCGCGGGCCGCCGAGGGGTACGTCGCGTGCGGTGAGGACTTCCAGACGAAGGTGCCCGGACCCGGTCGCACTCTCGGCGTCGGTGCGGCATTCGACCTCGGCCGGCTGGGCCTCGAGATTGCTCATGGCGATCATTCTCCCCGGCGTCGGGACCCCGGTGTCCGGAACCGAGACTCAGACGACGGTCGGGTTCTCGAATCGCATGGTGATCTTCTCCACCGAGCTGGTCATCAACGCATGCCGGCCGAGTCGCAGGGAGCGGAGTTCGGCGGCGATGGGGTGGTCGCCGAGTGTGAGGCTCGCTCCGCCGAGGCGGGTCCGGGTCCCGCTCACCGATGTCAGCCGCCAGGGGGTGAGCCGGGTGACGCCGTCGAGCTGGGAATAGGCGTGCAGGACGGTGTCGGCGGTCGTGTCCGGGACCTTGATTCCCGGTTTGATCCGCAGATCCGCGACGAGCGAACCGTCGGCCTCGAGCCGGCCGCGTCGAACCGACGAGGTGTGGTCGACGTCGAACTCGGCCAGCGTCTTCGGGAAGCCCCAGATCCCGCGCCCGGCCGCGAGGGTGAAGTCGCCGTCGACCGGGAGGCGGTGCACGAGGGCACGCGCGTCGCCCTTCCCGAGGGAGCGGAGCGCGCGGAGCGGCGAGGTCGGGGGTTGCGACGGGTCGTCGACGAGGAAACAGACGCCGAACTCGTTGTAGGGCCCGAGGTCGCCGTCCACATAGCCGACGAAGACCAGCATGCACATCGCGCGGCCCGGTCGGATGCGCAGCGGGCGCAGGGTGCCGGGGCGTGCGGACTCGCTGTCGATCGCACGCTGGACCGCGGCCGCGTCGGCGGTGAAACCCGCGACGAAACACTGCGCGTGCCGGATCTCGACGGGCATCGTCACCGTGGTGCCGAGGATGTCGTGGGACGAGGGTGCGGTCACCGGTACTCCTTCTACTGATCTGCGTGGTGTCTTGCGACACGGTTCGACGCAAGACTAGAACGTGTTCTAGTCTTGCATGATCAGGCCGTGGAGACGTCGGAGAAGGCGGATGTCCTCCATCCTGTGGACACGGGAAGCGACAAAACGAGACGGATCGTCGCAGGTCCGCCCTGGAAAGCGCCCGGTGTCCGACTTGTCGTATACGGTTCGCCTCGTGTGCGGCCGCGCCACGCTGTGTAATTGCTGAGAGACGTGTGCAGGCCGCCCGGTGAGCCGACGAAAGGGGGCGTCGTCGATGCCCGAGGGTAACGTCGCATCGCCGCACCGAAAGGGTGCCGCACCGAGCCAGGTGCCGACGACGAGGTGCGCACGGTGACGACGAACGACGTGGCGGCGGTGGACCGCGCCATCCGGGTGGGGATGGTCGACGATCACCGCTCGCCGATCTGGGGGATCGAGCGGGTGCTCGACCCGGTCGACGACATCTCGCTGGCCTGCTCGGCGTCCACGGTCGCCGGCGTGCTCGCGGGGATGCCACTCGATGTCGTGCTGCTCGATCTGCGCCTCGACGACGGCACCACACCCAGGGAGAACGTCAACACGCTCTCCGCGGCCGGTGTCGCCACGGTCGTGTACACATCCGGCGAGCATCCGGCACTCCTGCGTTCGGCGGCCCGCGCGGGCGCCCTCGGGGTGGTACTGAAGTCGGCGGAGGAGTCCGTCATCATCGACGCCATCCGGGCGGCTGCCGAGGGGCGGGCGGTCCTCACCACCGAGTGGGCCGCTGCCATCGACGGCGACCCGGAACTGGCTGCGGTCGATCTCTCGCCGCAGTTGCAGAAGGTGCTGGCCCTGTACGCGTCGGGGGAGACCTCGGCTCGCGTGGGTGCGGCTCTCGGTGTGTCCGCCGAGACGGTGAACGAGTACCTCAAACGCATTCGTCAGAAGTATGCAGACGCCGGCCGGCCGACCCGGACAAAGGTCGACCTGTTCAAGCGTGCGGTGGAGGACGGCTGGCTCCCGGTGCCCCAGCGGCACCGGAGTCGTGGTGCGTCGGATCGTCGGCAATAGGCCGATCCGGATCGGGCCCCGGGGACTGCCCGGTTCGGAATCAGTAGGCAAAAAAGGGGAACGGTGGGGAATCAGTGGTCGATCGGCGCCGGAACGGTAGAAGTCCCCATTTCTGGGTCTACCGGGCGACCGACAGCGGCACTACCTTCAGATCATTGGGAATGACGCGTGGAGCGTGCGGCGTCGGGGGACGTGGGCGATGCGCCAGATAAATAGGGGATGGACCAGTGACGGCCACTTCAGAGTTCTACCGAACCGCACAGTCCCGGGGGGCCGTGGACCAGCGTCGTGTCGGCTCGCCGGAAACGATGCTCCACAACGGCATCACCCGGCTTTCCGACTACCGCCCGGCCGCTGACCGTGCACCGGCGGCGCTGCCGCGGCCGAGCCTGTCCGACCGTGAGGTCGAGGTTCTGCTCGCCTGGCTCGCCGCCGAGTCAAAGGAAGAGGCGGCCGCCCGACTCTTCATCTCGGCGTCGACCGTGAGCACCCACCTCGCACGAATCCGTGCGAAGTACACCGCGGTGGGCCGCCCGGCCCCGACGAAGACGCACCTCTTCGCGCGAGCCCTCCAAGACGGATACACCAGCCTCGATCGCTGGTGAACCACTGACGCGCGACCTGCGGTGATCCCGGGAACGGGGTTCAGCGCAGGTCGCGCGCCAGCTTGGGCCAGGTCGCGTACAGGTCGTCCTGCCAGTAGCCCCACGAGTGGGTGCCGGTCGGCCGGAGGTTCACCTGCACGGGAAGCCCGAGCGAGCGCATCCGCTGCACCATCTGACGGGTACAGATGTCGATGGCGACCTCGATGCCGCCACCGACCACGGCCTGATTGACCAGATCGAAGGCGCTGCCGTCGATACTCGGGTCCCCGAGCTGCTCATGGGAACCGGGCAGCCCGGTTCCGCTGGTCATGTAGACCTTGGTTCCCCGCAGCTTCTCGGCGTTGAGGTAAGGGTCGTTCGCACGCCACCCGGGTCCGTTCAGCGGACCCCACATGTTGACCATGTTCGCGCCACCACGATCCTCGACGACCATCCGGATGTACTGCTGTCCGACCGGATCACTGGTCCGGGCGCATCCGCTGAACGCGGCGACGGACCGGTACAGTCCCGGGGCGGCGATGGCCAGGTTGAGTACCGAGGTCCCCGCCATCGAGATACCCGCGAGGGCGTTGGCGCCGGTGGTCGGGAACTCGGCGTCGATGATCGGCGGGAGTTCCTCGGTCAGGAACGTCTGCCATTTGTTGCGGCCGAGGACCGGGTCGTCACGCTGCCAGTCCGTGTAATACGAGAAGGCGCCGCCGATCGGCGTCACCACGTAGGCGTTCTTGTCGGCGAAGTACTTCTTGTACGTGGTCCGCGCGTCCCACGTCGCCGAGTCCTCGCCGCCGCCTGCGCCGTTCAACAGGTACAGGACCGGTGCCGGTCGCGACCGGTCGCGGGGCGTCAGGACGGTCACCGCGACCGACCGGTCCATCGCCGCGGAGTGCACCAGCAGCGTTGTCTGCTGAGGGTCGTCGGCATAGCGGTCGATGACCCGCGATCCGGGTGCTGCGCCGGCAGGTGGCGCGGATACGAAACCGAGGGCGGCGAGCAGTGCCGCCACCGTCATCAGGACCGTCCAGAACCGTCCGCCGTTCACGCCCACCGCGCCCCACCTGTCTTCTGTGTTTTCCCACCTCTGCCCACGCAGAACGCGTCGGATGGCGAGGTGGCCCCGTCGTCAGTGTAGGCACCGTTCACCGGCGGGCTCGGCGATACCGGTTCGGCTCAGAGCGGGACCTGAGCCAGGATCGGCGTGGTCGGCTGCGGGGAACCGCCCGTGGGCTCGATGGTCACCGCCAGCACCTGGGCGTCGCCGAGATCGTCGACGACGACGGGTTCGGTGTCGCCGCCGGGGATCAGGCCGGCCGGAACCGGATTCTCCGCTCCGCCCACCAGCCAGAGCTGGAAGGTGCTGTCCGGTGAGAGCGGACGGCTCAGATCCCGGATCAGGGTCACCGCGCGGCCGGCGGTCGCGGAGGTGATGACGGTGATCGTGCCGCGGTCGTCCGCGAGAGGTTCGGCGGTCAAGGTCGCATCACCGGCGGCGAGGACCGTGAGGACGTCCCGTTGCGTCTCGCCGACCGCTGTCGTGGCAGGCGAGGGTTCCGGTGCCGTGGTGCGGCCGATCAGGACGCCGGCGCCGAGGGCGACGACGACGGTCGCCGCGGCGGCGGCGAGCACAGCCGTCGTCCGGCGTGGGCTCTGTCGGCGTCCGCCGATGGGCACGGGCTGGGTGGTCGGCGCCTCCGAGGCGCCGTCGGCGGCTGCCTCGTCGAAGACATGGGTCAGCACCCGGTGCCGAAGATCAGAGGGCGCCTCCAGGGCGTACGTGCTCGCGAATCCGGCCATGGCGGTGTGGATCTCGACGATCCGGGACTCATAGGCCGACCGCGCGTCCGGCGAGAGCGCGGCGAGTTCCCGCTCCGCGCGGAGGGTCTCCTCCGGGGTCAGAGCGGAAACGGCGTACAGCTCGATGTGGTCGTCGAGCCAGGCGGACATTCGGTCGTCGGGCTCGGTGTCGGTGGTTGTCATGGTCAGGTCAGGCATCCTCCTGCGTCCTCAGGCACTGTTTCAGGCGGCGAAGGCCGTCTCTGATGCGGGACTTGACGGTGGGCAAGGGGGTTTCGGTCTGCTGCGCGACCTCCGGGTAGGTCAGGCCGCCGAAGTAGGACATCTCGATTGAGCTCCGTTGCAGTTCGGTCAGCTCGCCGAGGCATGTGCGTAGCGTACGCGCCTCGTCGGCGTGGACAGCCACCTCGAGCGGAATGTTGCGTGGGGTCTCCACCGAGGCCGCACCATAGTCCGACATCCGGTCCTGCTGCAGCTGTTCGCTGCGTACGCGATCGACGGCGCGACGATGGGCGATGGTCATCATCCAGGTGAGGACCGACCCGCGGGCGGCGTGGTACTGATCCGCCTTCTGCCAGTACTGCAGGTAGGCCTCCTGCACGATCTCCTCGGCGTATTCGCGGTCGCGGACCACGCGGAACGCGAGTCCGTAGATGCGCGAACTCGTCAGGTCGTACAGCCGCGTGAACGCCGCACGGTCCCCGGTGGAAGCCGATGCGAGAAGATCGCGCAACAAACGAGATTCGTGTCCACGTCCGTGGTCCGCATCGGGGGTCGCGCTGCCGTCATCCGATGTCACTTCATCACGGTAACCGGAATGGTCGGAACTTCTCCGGTGATCGGCGATCACCGGTTCGCTGACCGTCGGTAAAGGACAAGGGACACAGGGACGCACACGGCCAGGATGACCAACGACGAGCCCACTGCATACCCCACGGCATGGTCGGCCACCCACCCCGTCGCGGCCGGGAACATCGGTGGTGCCTCGTTCCCGAACAACTGCCGGCAGGCGGTCGCGACGGCGGTCACCGGGTTCCACTCCGCGATGGTGCGCAGGGGGCCGGGGAGGCTCTGGGCAGAGATGAACGCGCTCGACAGGAACGTCACCGGGAACATCCAGAGAAAGCCGATACTCTGTGCCGCTTCGACATTCGGTGCCGCCAGACCGGTCACGGCACCGACCCAGGCCATCGCGATGGCGAAGAGCCCGATGATGCCGAAGGCGATGGCGGCGTCGGCGGCGCTGCCGTAGACCCGCCAACCGATGGCCAGTCCGCAGGCGACCATGACCGCCAGTCCGACGGCGCCCAGGAGCATGTCCGAGGTGACCCGGCCGCTGATGACGCCCAGTCGGGACATCGGTAGCGAGCGGAGGCGGTCGATGATCCCGTCCGAGGTGTCGTTCGCCAGGCCGACGGTGGTGAAGGCGGCATTGAACACGACGGTCTGCGTGAAGATCCCCGCCATCAGGAACTCGCGGTAAGAACCGCCGCCGAAGGTCGCGCCGAAGACATAGGCGAAGAGGAAGACGAACATCAGCGGCTGGATCGTCGCGCTGATGAGGAGCGTCGGTATGCGTTTGACGGTCAGCAGGTTTCGCTCGACCAGTACTGCGGTGTCAGTGAACACGGGCTCGCTCCGATCGGCTGGGCGGAATGTCGGTTACGTCGGTGAAGCTGTCGTCTGTTCCGGCGACAAACTCGGCGAAACCGTTGACCGTCTTGCCGTCGATGTCCGGTTCGGGCGCCGTGACATCCGACTCGCTTGGCGTGTCGGCGATCTCGTCGACCGGAGGAGCTTCCGAGCCGGAACGGTCGGTCAGTGTCAGGAAGACGTCGTCGAGGGTGGGTGTCGACACGGATGCGTCGACGACCTCGATGCCGGCGCTCGACAGCGCCCGGACCGCCGCGACGGCACTGCGGGTGCCCGCGTCGACGGGGACCGACCAGCGCGCCGAGTCGGTGGCGGCATCACCGTCCGGTCCGAGGCGTTCTGCCGGTCCGACTCCGATGTCGGCGAGGGATGCCGACACCTGTGCCTCGGCGCCGTCCGTATGGGGGACAACGACTTCGACGGTGAGTATCGATCCACCGGTGGCTGACTTCAGCTCCGCCGCGCTGCCCTGGGCCCGGATCGTGCCGTGGTCGATGACGGTGATCTCGTCGGCGAGGGCGTCGGCCTCCTCGAGGTACTGCGTCGTGAGCAGAACTGTCGCGCCGGAGCTGACCTGCTCGGCGATGACCTCCCACATCTGGCGTCGTCCACGCGGGTCGAGTCCGGTCGTCGGCTCGTCGAGGATCACCAGTGAGGGGCGGTTGATGAGGGCGCCGGCGAGGTCCAGACGACGACGCATGCCGCCCGAGTAGGTCCGCATCGGTCGGTCGGCGGCGTCCTCGAGGTTCAGCTCCGCGATCAGTTCGCGGGCACGCTCGGATGCCACCGAACGTGGTTGCCCGTACAACTGGCCGACCATGCGCAGGTTCTCGAAACCGGTCAGGTTCCCGTCCACGGCGGCGTACTGGCCGGACACCCCGACGATCTTCCGGACCGCGCCGGGATCGGCGATGGCATCGACGCCGTCGACGATGACCGAGCCCTCGTCCGGGGTCATCAGGGTCGCCACCGCGCGGACGGTGGTCGTCTTGCCCGCGCCGTTGGGGCCGAGCAGGGCATGCACCGTTCCGGTGGGGACCGAGAGATCCAGTCCGTTCAGGGCATGGACCCGCGGACCGCGGCCGAACAATCCGGTGCGGAAGGTCTTCTGCAGCCCGCGGAGCTCCAGCGCGTACGGTGACGCCCCACGGCCCGGTGATTCGTCAGCGATACTGTGTCGCCCCACGGGTGGCCTCGCTTCCTTCGTCCTGTGCACTCTCCATCGTCCGGATCAGGCTGGCGGGCCGCATGTCTCGCCAGTTCTGTTCGACGTACTCGAGGCATTCGTCGTGGCCGGACGGGCCGAAGACGGTCCGCCAGCCGTCGGGGACGGGTGCGAACTCCGGCCACAGCGAGTGTTGGTTCTCGTGATTGACGAGCACGCGGAAGACTCCGTCGGTGTCGTCGAAGGGATTGGTCATCACTTCTCCTGTCGTGTGGCGGCCGCCGGTGACCCCGGCGATACACCGATGGCATGTACCCAGTCGGACACGTGCTCGGGCAACATCATTCGTGCATGGGTGCTGTGCGCCTCGATCTCGACGACCCGTCCGGTCACCTTCGAGTGCCAGGCGTCGACGGCGGGTGCGCCGGGCTGGGGATCGACGGTGGCGGTGACGAAGGTCAGGTCGCCGTCGTAGACACGCGGCCGCCACCTCTCCGCCAGCGGGGAGGCGTGGCGGAACACCTCGTGGACCTTGCCCAGGGCCTCCCGGGTCAGGCCACCGAGCGCTCCGCCCACCGAGGAGATGATGCGGTGCGCGTCGGCGACGGTGAGTTCTTCTGTCCCGGAGAGCTCTTCGCTGCCGAGTTCGAGGCCGAACTCGCGCATCAGGTCGGTGATCGACGCCTCGGCATCGAGGTCCGGTCGCTCGGAGACGACGTAGCTGTCGAGTACGACGAGCCGGGCGACGTCGTCGCCGGCCTCCCGCAGCTGAACCGCCATCTCGTGCGCGATGAGTCCGCCGAGCGACCACCCCACGAGGTGATACGGGCCCTCCGGGGCGACGGCCCGGATCTGCGCCACGTACTCGGCGGCGAGGTCGCCGATCGTGCGGGGACAGGGCTTCCCGGACAGCGCCGGATGCTGCAGTCCGTACAGCGCCCGGCCGGCGGGCAGGTGGGGCAGGAGCGAGGTGAAGCTCCACGACAGTCCGATCGCCGGATGGACGACGAACAGAGGTGGCCCGCCGGGATTCTCCGCGGTGTCGCCGCGTTGCCGACGCAGGGGCAGGAGCACGTTTAGCCCAGTTGTGCCGGACTGTTCCGACGGGTCGGTCGGCGCCGCCCCGTCGATGCCCAGTGCCGCGGCGAGTTCCGCCGGGCTCGGCGCGCCGAAGAGTGACTGCGCGGACACTTGGCGGCCGGTCCGTTCGGTCAGGCGCGAGGTGACGGCGGTGGCCAGCAGGGAATTGCCCCCGAGGTCGAAGAAGCCGTCGTCGGCCCCGATCGTGTCCATCTCGACCTCCAGGACCTCGGCGAAGACCTGCGCGATCGTCGTCTCGCCACCCGGGGCCGGTGCGCGACGGGTGGCGTCATCGGCGGGTGCGGGCAACGCCTTGCGGTCGAGCTTGCCGGTGGGGGTCAGCGGGATGGAATCGAGCAGGGTGACCGAGGTCGGCACCATGTGCCGGGGGAGCCGGCGACTCACGCGGCGTCGTAGATCGGCGGGGTCAGGTGCTGCTCCGCCGGTCGCGGTGACGTAACTGCGGAGCTTCGCCGCAGCTCCGCTGCCCTCGACGAGGGTCACCGCGAAGTCGACATCCGGCTCGGTCGTCAGGGCGTCGTCGATCTCGCCGAGCTCGATCCGGAAGCCGCGGACCTGCACCTGGGTGTCGCCGCGTCCCACGTAGACCAGCCGGCCGTCCTCGGTCCATCGGACCAGGTCGCCGGTGCGGTACATCCGGCGACCGGCGAAGCGCGGTCCGGTGACCATCGGTGCCGGCACGAAACGGGTCGAGGTGAGACCCGGCCGGCGATGGTAGCCGCGGGTGATCTGCGGGCCCATGAGATAGAGCTCGCCCACCACCCCGGCCGGGACCGGATGCAGACGCTCGTCGAGGACGAGCGCGCCCACTCCGTTGTTCGGCGTGCCGATCGTCAATTGCCGGTCGGGCGTGAGTGATTCGCTGCCGGTGATGATGATCGTGGTCTCGGTCGGTCCGTACACGTTGATCAGGGTCCGTCCGGGAGCCCAGCGCCGGACCAGGTCGGCGCCGTAGTCCTCACCGCCGACGGCGAGCGCCCGCAGCGAGGGCACCGCGGCCGGTGACATGCTCGCGACGGCCGCCGGCGTGATGAACGCATGCGTGACCTGCGCGGAGTCGATGACGTCGCTGAGTGCCTCACCGCCGTAGACCTGGGGTCCGACGATGACCAGCGGAGCCGAACCGGCAAGGGCGAGCAGCATTTCCAGAACCGACGCGTCGAAGCTGGGCGACGCGAAGTGCAGCACCCTCGACATCGGACCCGGGGCCATCCGGTGGGCGAGTTCGTCGTGCACCGGACGCAGCCCGGAATGCGGCACGAGTACACCCTTGGGCCGTCCGGTCGAACCGGAGGTGTAGATGATGTAGGCGAGCTGATCGGGCCGGATCGTCGAACCGCGTTCGGCATCGGTGATCGGTGACGGCGACGAGTGCTGCAGTCGCGTCTTCGTCGACGCGTCGTCGAGCACCAGCAGCGGCGTCGGATCCCCGGCCATCCCGGCGGCGATGGATTCGCTCGCCGACGCGGTCGTCACGACGAGCCGTGCGCCGCTGTCGCCGAGCATGTGGGCGATCCGGTCGGCGGGATAGGTGGGGTCGATCGGCACATAGGCCGCGCCGGTCTTCACGATGGCCCAGATCGCCACGAGTGACTCGATCGACCGCTGTATGGCCATCGCGACCACGTGTTCGGCGTCCGAGGCGCCGACGCCCCGACCCAGCAGTACGCGGGCCAACCGGTTCGAACGCGCGTCGAGCTCTGCGTACGTGATGGTCTCGGGAGAATCCGGCGAGCCCGTGATGGCGGCCAGGCCGTCGGGATTACGCTGCACAGCTTGCGCGAACAACCGGTCGAGCGTGGTCGGCATCTGCGCCGGACGGCCGAGTGACGGTGTGCGCTCGGCGATCTCGAGCGGGTCGGTGATCCGGATGTCGCCGATTGGCCGCCCCGGGTCGCCCAGCATGCCGCGTACTACCCGCATCAGGCGCGTCGCCAGGAGTTCGGCATCCTGCCGGCGGTATCGAGCGGTGTCGTAGGTGACCTGGAGGGCGGCATCTCCGTCGCGCATGCCGGTCAGCGTGAACTGCAGGTCGAATTTCGCTTCCGGGGAATCGAATTCGGCGATCGACGCGCGGAGTCCCGCATCCATCTCGATGGTCGTCGCCGGCAGTCCGTCGGCGGGTCCGCCGGTGTTCCCGGCCGTGTAGTCATGGACCGACAGCGCCACCTGGAACAGCGGATGCCGTCCGGGGGTGCGCGGCGGGTTCAGCGACGCGACGAGGTCGTCGAACGGGAGGCCGCGGTGGTCGAGCGCGTCGACGTCGGCGTCGCGTACCCGGCGGACGAGTCCGGCGACCGTGTCGGCCGCCTCCAGACGTGTCCGCAGCGGCACGACGTTGACGAACATACCCACCACACCGCTGTAGTCGTGGTCTGCGTCGTGGCCGATGCGATTGGCGACCGGGCTGCCGACGACGAGATCGTCGCCGAGGCCGAGCCGGTTCAGCAGGATCGCCAGTGCCGTGTGCAGGACCGAGAACGGAGTGGTCGACTGCTCACGGGCGAAGGCGATCAGGCCCGCTCGGGTGTGTGCCGGAAGGCCCAGACTCACGGAGCCCGCTCCGGATTCGGACGGCCGCGCATCCTCCGCCGGCGGCGCCACGGTGGTCTCCGCCGGGGCGTCGGCGAGAGTCTCCTCCCAGAAGCGGAGGTCGTCGGCGAGGCTTTCGTCGTCCGCACTCTCGAGCGCGTGATCGCGGTAGTCGACGTCGGCCGGCGTCCAGTTCTCGGTACGGCCGCGTCGACGTTCGCGGTAGGCGCGGGTGAGGTCGGCCACGAGGATCGGCAGCGACGCACCGTCGGCGGCGATGTGATGCAGGACGAGCACGAGTACGTGTTCGGCCTCCGTGCCGGCGGTCGAGCTGCCGGCGGTCGAGCTGTCGGCGACGAGCGTCGCGGTGATCGGCGCGCGCCTGGCGAGATCCATGGGCCGGGTTGCCGACCGGGTGATCTCGGCGGCGACATCGGTCGTCCACTGCACGGTGAGGTCCCCGATCACGGCCTCCGGGTCGTCGAGCACTCGCCCCATGGGGCCGTGTTCGCCGGGTTCGAAGACGGTGCGCAGGCTGGTGTGCCGGGCTACGATGTCGACGAGTGCGCCGCGCAGCGCCGGCACGTCGAGTTCTCCGTGCAGGTGCAGCACGAAGGGCATCAGGTACTCGGTCGACTCGGGGTTCGCGGTGGCCATCGAGTGGAGTCGACGCTGTGCGGGAGCCAGCGGGAACCGCTCGGGCCGATCCGAAAGCCGTTCGGGCGCAGACTGTTCGATTGACCCCGAGATGACGTCGGCCGCGGCCGGTGCACTCACGTCCCAACCCTCAGGGAGCATGAGCAGTGGCGCGAGCGCTTCGGGTGTCGCGTGATCGAAGACGTCCCGTACCCGGAGCCGTTCACCGATGTGGACGCGGTTGATCCGGCTGACCAGCGTGGTCGCCTGCAGTGAGGTGCCGCCGAGGAGGAAGAAGTCGTCGGTGGCCCCCACCTCGTCGGGACGGAGATCGAGAACGCCGGCGAGGATGTGCGTCAGCGCGGTCTCGGCGAGCGTGCGCGGAGCGCGACCCGACGTCGACACCGCTGACGTGGCGGGATCGGGGAGCGCTCGATGATCGAGCTTCCCGTTGCCTGTCAGAGGAATCGCGTCGAGGACGACGACCGCGGACGGGACCATATGGCGCGGGAGGCGCTGCCGGACGGTGTCCAGAACGCCTGCGGTGTCCGGTGCGTCGGTCGGATCGGTGGAGGTGACGTACCCGACCAGCACTGCGTCCGCACCCTGCCCGCGGACGACGGTCGTCGCGAAGTCGACGCCTTCGGCAGCGCTCAACGCGGCGGTGACCTCGTCGAGTTCGATGCGGAAACCGCGCAACTTGACCTGGTTGTCGCTGCGGCCGTGGTAGATCAGCGATCCGTCGGCGTCGCGCCGGACGATGTCGCCGGTGCGGTACATGACGTCACCGGAACCGCCGGGGCGGGCGACGAACCGGGCGGCGGTCGGTCCACTCCGGTGGAGATAGCCACGGGCCACGCCCGGGCCGCTGATGTACAGCTCGCCGGGGACGTGATCGGCCACCGGGAGCAGGCGATGGTCGAGGACCAGCGCGGTGCAGTCGGTGACCGGGGTGCCGATGGTGATCGGCGCGCCCGGACGGAGCGGCTGCGACATGACGGCGACGATGGTGGTCTCGGTCGGGCCGTAGGAGTTGACGTAGCTGCGGTCGGTTCCCCACCGTGCCACCAACTCCGGCGTCGAGGCCTCGCCGCCGACTCCCAGCGTGCGCAACAGAGGCAGTGGATGCGGGGTGGCGGTGGCCAACGCAGCCGGGGTGATGAACGCATGGGTGATTGCCTGCTCGTCGACGAAGTCCACGAGTTCGTCACCGCCGTAGATCGTCGACGGGACGATCACCATCGTCGCGCCGACCTCGAAGGCCAGGAGGAACTCGAGCATCGCGGCGTCGAAGGCCGGCGAGGCGAAATGCAGGGTGCGGTCCCCGGGAGCCACCCGGTAGCGATCGCGCTGCGCTGCACCGAACGCAGCGAGTCCACGATGGGTCACGCTGACGCCCTTGGGCTTTCCGGTGGACCCGGAGGTGTAGACGACGTACGCGAGCGAGTCGGTGTGACGCGGACCCGCGAGCGAGTCGGCATCCGGGGTCGGGCTCTCCCACGGGACACCCAGAATGCCGGGGGAGGCCCACCAGATCTCCTGTGGCACATCCGCGATGTGATCTGCGGATGTGATGCCCAGGCGGGCACGGGAATCGCTGATCATGTGGGCGACCCGGTCGGCGGGGTAGCGGGTGTCGACGGGAAGGATCGCGGCACCGCTCTTGGCCACCGCCCAGGTGGCGATCACCGAGTCGATGCTGCGCTCGAGTGCCACGGCGACGACGTCGTCGGTGCCCACTTCGAAGGCCTGCAGGTTGTGCGCCCAGATCGTCGAGATCTCGTCGATCTCGGCGTAGGTCAGACTGCGATCGGAGTCCTCGACGGCCACCCGGTCGGGATACCGGCGTGCCGTGGCGGTGATGATGTCGGCGAGGTGGCGCGGTGTGATCGTGGGTTCGCCGACCGGTTCGAGGTCTTCGGTCGTCGTCAGGCGGAGATCGTCGAGGGGAACGTCGGGGTGTGCCGTCGCGACGTCGGCGAGATCGGCGAACATCCGGGCCAGGTTCTCGACACGAGAACGGGTGTGGACATCGGTGGCATAGGTGAACCGTGCGCGACCGTCCCGGATGCGGAGCTCGAGATCGAAACGCGCCGTGCCGGAGTCGATCTCGTGGGCATCGATGCGCAGGTCGGAGATCCCGGAGCCGGCGTCGAGCGGACCCGATGCCGCTCTATCAGCGGAGGCGTCGGTCGTCTGCGCGTCGAAGGCGAGTGCGATCTGGAAGATCGGATGCCGGCCGTCACGAGGCGGATTGACCATCGAGACGATCCGCTCGAACGGCATGTCGGATTGCGAGAGCGCCTCGAGGTCGCGGTGACGAACGGAGTCGAGCAGAGTCGTGAAGCTCTCACGACCGTCCACCGGGGTCCTCAACACCACCGAGTTCACGAACATCCCGACGACGTCGGCGAGACGGGGGTCGTTGCGCCCGGCGACCGGGGTGCCGATGACGATGTCGGAGGGCGCGCCGCCCACATGGGTGGCGGGATCGGCGTGCAGACGGTGGAGCAGGGCCGCGAACAGTGCGTGCACACTCATGAACTCGGTGGCGTGGTCGGGGGAGACGGCCATCAGCCGACGGCGGATCTCGGCGCCGAACTCCACCTCGACGACCTCGGCACGACGAGGCCGTCCGGCCGGGGCGTCGGGGATCAGGATGGGACCGGCGTCGATCCCGTCGAGTTCGCGTCGCCACCAGTCCGTGAGCTCACCGTGATCGGCGAGGTTCTCGGCCTGCCACCGCAGGTAGTCGAGGTAGTCGATCGCGGTGCCGGTGATGGGCTTCGCGCCGGTCGTGGCACCGTCACGGAGTTCGGCGTAGGTGCGGGTGATGTCCCGATGGAGCGGGATCATCGACCACCCGTCGGCGGCGATGTGGTGGATGACGATCGACAGCCGGTGGTGCATGGCGTCGCCGTCGATCCGGTGCAGTGCGGTCCGCAGCGGGAGGTCGGTGGTCAGATCGAACGGGCGGGCGGCGAGAACCCGGGCCAGATCCGGCCAGTGCGCTTCCGTGGTGTCGGTGACCGCGAGGTCGAGAGTGACGGCGTCGGCGGGGTGTACGTCGAGGACAGGCTTGCCGTCGTGATCGGGATAGACGGTTCGCAGCATCACGTGGCGGTCGACGGTGTGCCTGATCGCGGCGGCGAGTGCATCGACGTCGAGACGACCGCGGAGGTCGAGCGCGAACGCGATCGCGTAACCGGCTGTCGCGGAACCGTCCCCATCAGCGGTCTCGCCGACGGCGAGCTGGTTGAGGAACCAGAGCTGCTGCTGGGCGGGACCGGGCTCGACGGGTGCGTCGGCATCGTGCACGAGACGGGGGATGCGCGTCTCGTTCATGTCCGCTCGCTCGAGATCCCGCGCGGGCACGAGGCGTGCGATCGCGGCGACGGTCGAATTGTCGAAGACCTCGCGCACCGGTATCCGGTGGCCGGTCAGGTGCTCGAGCGCGCCGACGATCTGGGTCGCCAGCAGCGAGTTCCCGCCGAGGTCGAAGAAGTCGTGGTGACGGCCGACGGTGCCGGGTTCGAGGCCGAGTCGTTCGGCGATGAGGTCGGCCACCGTCTGCTCGGTGGGCGTGAGCGGCGCGACGTAGGCGACGCCGGTCTCGGCCGGCAGGGCCTCCGGTGCGGGCAGCGCGCGCAGGTCGACCTTGCCGATCGGTGTCGTCGGGATCTCGTCGAGTTCGACGATCGTCGACGGGATCATGTGTCGCGGAAGACGATCCGACAAACGCTCACGAACGTCCGACGCGGTGTCCGCGGTACCGTCCGCCATCGTCACGTAGGAGACGAGATGAGCGCGGTCGCCCTCGCCGTGGGTGGTCGTGACCGCCGCGCGCACCGCGGGGTCGGCGACGAGCACGGCGTCGATCTCCCCGAGTTCGATGCGGTGACCGCGAACCTTGGTCTGATGGTCGGCGCGGCCCCGGAACTCGAGTTCGTGATCGGTCGTCCAACGCACCAGGTCGCCGGTGCGGTACATCCGCTCGCCCGGATCGCCGAACGGGTTGGCGATGAACCTCTTCGAGGTCAGTGGGCGCACCCCGTGATACCCGCGGGCGAGATGCTCACCGGCGACGTACAGCTCGCCGACCGCGCCGGGGGCGACCGGCTGCAGACGTTCGTCGAGCACGAGCACGGAGACGCCACGAATGGGCCGTCCGATGGTCAGTGTGCGGTAGTCGGGTTGGATCGGCGACGACACGGCGGCGACGACCGTGGTCTCTGTCGGGCCGTAGGCGTTGAACAGCCGCGGCCCGCTCGACCACGTACGCACCACCTCCGGGTTGGGATGCTCGCCACCGATGACGAGGGCCTCGAGTTCGGGGACGTCGGCGGGCGACATGGTGGTGAGCACGGACGGGGTCAGGAAGGCATGGGTGACATGGCCTTCCCGCATCAGCTCGGCCAGTTCGGCGCCGCCGACGATGCCCGGCGGGATGATGTGCATCGTCGAACCGGCGGCGATGGCCATCAGGATCTCGAGCACCGACGCGTCGAAACTGGGTGAGGCCATGTGCATGGTCTGGCTGTCGGGGGTGATCCCGTACTGCGTGACCTGCTGCGCCGCGAAGTCCGCGAGACCGCGATGACTGACCACCACGCCCTTGGGGGTGCCGGTGGTGCCGGATGTGTAGATCAGGTACGCGGGCTGGTCCACATCGAGCGGGCCCGGGCGTTCGGTGGACGACACCGGTGCGGCGGACATCCGGAGTACCGATTCGACGACCTCGTCGTCATCGAGGACGACAGTCTGCAAGACATGCCGGAGGCCGTCCGCGGATCCGTCGGCCAGTGCGGTCCGCGGGTCGGAGGACCGGTCGGTCACGAGGAGGCGGGAACCGGAGTCGCCGAGCATGTGCGCGATACGCGCCGGCGGGTAGGCCGGGTCGACAGGCACCCACGCGGCCCCGGACCGGGCCACGGCCCACATGGCGATCATCCAGTCCACGCCACGCGGAAGCGCCACCGCGACATGACGTTCGGGACCGGCGCCCCGTTCGATCAGTAACCGCGCGAGCCGGTTCGACGCGGCGTCGAGGTCTCGATACGTCAGCGACCGCGTGCCGTCGGTGATGGCGATCCGATAGGGCGAGGACGCGGCGGCCGTGGACAGCAGCGTCGTCAGATGCTCGACGGGTCGGCGGCCCTCGCCGACTGCGGGAACGAGGTCGAGTCGCTCGTGGAGGTCGAGGACCGGGAGGTCGCCGACCGCGGAGCTCGGCTGGGCGGTGGCCGCCTGCAGCAGGCGGTCGAGGCGCGAGGAGAGTGCGGCCACCGTGGACCGATCGAACAGGGCGGTGGCGTAACCGATCTCGAGAGACAATCCGGCAGGCTCGCCGTCGGTGTCCTGCGCCTCGGTGAAAGTCAGCTGGAGGTCGAAGGTGGTGTACCCGGTGTCGACGCGTGACGCGGTGGCCGAGAGGCCGGCGAAGTCGAGACTGATGGCCGAACGGTCCTCCAGCGCGAGGGACACCTGGAAGAACGGATGGACGTGCGACGACCGGTCCGGGTTGAGTTCGGTGACCAGACGGTCGAAGGGCAGGTCCGCGTTGTCGAAGGCGTTGAGGTCGACGTCGCGTACGTGAGCCAGCAGATCCACGAAGGCGGTGTCCTTGTCGACCGCCGTGCGCAGTGCCAGCGTGTTGACGAACATGCCGACGAGACCGTCGAGGTCGGCATCCCCGCGTCCGGCGACAGGCGTTCCGACGACGACGTCCGACGACTGGGACAGCGACCGCAGCAGGGTGGCCACGGCGGCGTGCAACACCATGAACACGGTGGAACCGGTGGCGGCGGACAGATCCCGGATGGCGCGGTGGGTGTCGGGTGAGAGGGTGTGGGTCAGCGACGCGCCCGATGCGTCACCGCGGCCGGTACGCGGGCGGTCCAGCGGCAGATCGGTCTCGCCGGGGGCGTCCGCGAGGGTGGCCCGCCAGAACTCGAGTTCGGCGGTGGCACCGGCGCTCTCGGACAGCCAGGCATGACGGTCCGCGCTGACCTGCGAGTAGGTGACGGGCAGTGCGGCCCAGTCGGGTTCGTTGCCTTCGCGGCGAGCGCGATACGCCGTCGCCAGGTCACCGGCGAGGGGTGCCAATGACCATCCGTCCGCGGCGATGTGGTTGACCACCATCGTGAGGCGGTGGTCATCGTCGGAGGTGCGGACGAGACGCGCCCGGATCGGCAGGTCGTCGGCGAGATCGAAGGTCTGGGAGGCGAACTCACGGTCCGGGAGATCGCGCACGTCCTGCGCCCGCAGGACCGGGAGGTCGACGGTCACCGTATCCGGCGATCGCGGCGACATGAAGGCGGTGCCGTTGCGCTCGACGACGACGCTGCGCAGCGGTTCGTGGCGGACGATGACGTCGGCGAGGGCCTGCCGCAGGGCGTCGGAGTCGAGCGTGCCGACGAGCCGGACGGTGAAGGGCATGTTGTAGGTGGCCGCGCCGGCCGGATCGAGGCGGGTGGCGAGCCAGAGCCGGTGCTGTGCCGGAGACAGGGGTACCGGGGAGCCGTCGAGGACGCGCGTGGCGGCGCGGGGCCTGGTGCTCTCCGGGGAATCGTCGACTCCGACACCCAGTTCGGTGAGCGCGTCGACTATCCCGCCGATGTCCGCGGCATCGAAGATCGTGCGGATCGAGATGCGCCGACCGGTCGCCTTCGACAGACGGGAGGCCACTCGAGTCGCCGACAGCGACGTGCCGCCGATGGCGAAGAAGTCGTCGCGCAACGAGATCGGTGCGCTCTCCGTCGACTCGGGGTCCAGTCCCAGGACGTCGGCGACGGTGCGCACGACGAACCGGTCGAGCGCCGTTTCGGGTGCGACGAACTCGCGGTCGGTGCGTAGTTCCGGCCGGGGGAGCGCACGGCGGTCGAGCTTGCCGTTCGAGGTGGTCGGGAGCTCGTCGAGCACCATGACGACCGTCGGGATCATGTGCGCGGGCAGCGCCGACTCCAGTTCGCTCCGCAGCTCGCGGGTATGCAGGTCGGCGATGCCGCTGACGTAGCCGACGAGGACGGGTCCGTCGACCACGAGGTCGTCGCGGACGACGACACCCGCGGAGGCGACCCCACGCAGAGAGCCCAGGGTGGACTCGATCTCGCCGAGCTCCACTCGCTGACCGCGGATCTTGACCTGGGAGTCGGTGCGTCCGTGGTACTCCAGTTCACCGTCGTCGTTCATGCGGACCAGATCGCCGGTGCGGTAGAGACGTTCGCCGCTTCCGTCGGGGGAGGCGATGAATCGCGCTGCGGTGAGGTCGGGCCGTGCCCGGTAGCCGCGGGCGAGCTGGACGCCGCCGAGGTACAGCTCGCCGACCGCGCCGGGCGGCTGCGGACGCAAGCGGTGGTCGAGGACGTGCACGCTGGTGTTCCACACCGGTCGGCCGATGGGCACGACCGGGACGTCCGCACGGCAGGCGTCGTGGTGGGTGACGTCGATGGCCGCCTCGGTGGGGCCGTAGAGATTGTGGATCGGTGCGGAGGTGAGTGCCGCGGTCGCACCGACCGTGCCCGGCGTCAGTGCCTCGCCGCTGGTGAAGATCTGGCGCAGCGACCCCAGGGTCGTCGTGGCCCGGCGGTGTGCACCGCCGGGGGTGTCGGCGTCGGCGGAGAGAGCCGCCGAGAACGCGGTGAGCATCGACGGGACGAAATGCACCGTGGTGATTCGGTGTTCGTCGATCACGTCGCGCAGGTACCAGGGGTCGCGGTGTCCGTCGGCAGAGGGGACCACGAGCGCGGCACCGGTGACGAACGGCCAGAGGAACTCCCAGACCGACACGTCGAAGGTGGCCGGGGTCTTCTGCAGGACGCGATCGGACTCGGTGAGGGAGTACCACTCCTGCATCCATCCGAGCCGGTTGACGATCGCGCGGTGGGTGATCGCCACGCCCTTGGGCTTGCCGGTCGAACCGGAGGTGAACAGCAGGTACGCGGTGTTGTCCGGACCGGCAACCGGCGCGGGATCCCGTCGGTCGGGGTTTGCGCGCAGCTCGGCCAGATTCTCCTCGGTGATGACGAGATCCGGGGCCGCGACCGCCAGGATGTGCTCGAGACGGTCAGCCGGCTCGTCCGGGTCGACCGGGACGAAGGCCGCGCCCGACCGGACGACGGCGTGCAGAGCCAACACCTGATCGACGCTGCGGCGGAGCCGGACGGCGACGATGCTCTCCGCTCCGATGCCGCGACCCTGAAGGGTTGCTGCCATGGATCGTGTCTGCCGGGCGAACTCGGCATGGGAGAGAGGCCGGGATTCGTCTGAGTCTCTCGGGTGTGCAGCGATGAGGGCGGGCGCGTCGGGATGGGCTGCGGCAGCCTCGTCCAACAGGTCGACCAGGGTGCGCTCGCCGAGTTCGACCTGTGCGCCGGTGGAGTGGTGAGACAACTCGGCGTACTCGCACTCGCGCAGCACGCTGACGTGGGACACCGGGGCGTCGGGGGCGGCGGTGACCAGAGCTTCGAGGAACTCGACGAGCCGCCGGTGGTGGGTGGCGATCTCGTCGTCGGCGTAGATGTTCGGATTCGCCTCCAGGTCGACGCTCATGCCGCCGTCGAGGCTGTCGTAGACGTTGACCGAGACGTCCTCGATCGGTCCGGTGGACAGCACGTTGAGCTCACCGTGCACAGGTCCGAAATCGATGTGCTGGAAGAACAGCATCACGTTGACCAGCGGTCCGAAGAACCCGCGACGGGCCCCGGCGGATCCCAGGATGTCGGCGACGATGTCCTCGTGGCGGTACTTCTGGTGGCGCACGGCGCTCTTGATCTCCGTGTTGACCGCCGCGAGCAGGTCGGCCACGGTGGCGTCGTCGTCGAGTGCGACGCGCAGCGGGACGACGTTGGAGATGAGGCCCGCGGACGTTCGCAGGATGTCGCGGTCGCGCGCCGCGACCGGAAGGCTGAGGACCGCCTCGTCACGATCGGTGAACCGGGCGACGTAGGCGGCGACAGCGGCGGTGATGACCGACGCCGGCCGCACCCGGTGGGCCCGTGCCAGGGAGCGGATGCGGGTGACCAGGTCATCGTCGAGGGTCGCCGAGTTGACCTTCGACAACGGCGCGGCCGGACCGGAACGCCTGGTCAGAGTGGCCGATTCGGGCAGGTCGTCCAGATGATGCGACCAGTACTCCCGATCGGCGAGGAACTTCTCCGACGTCCGGTACTCGACGTCCATTGCGGCGATCTCGGCCATCGTCGCGGTGTCGGCCAGGGGAGGCGGGGTGTCGTTGACGATCGCCGTGTAGTGCGACGAGACACGGAGCATCAGGTACATGGCGGCATAGCCGTCGTACCCGATGTGATGACCGCGGCAGTACCAGATCGAATGTCCCGGACCGATTTTGAGCAGGTGTGTGTCGAGGAGGGGATCGGAGAACATGTCCGGACTCTTCGACCGGTGATCGTCGATCCAGGCCAGCGCTGCAGCGCGCGGGTCCGCGGCGTCGCTGAAATCCTGTGTGCCGACGACCAATCTGCGCGACCGGTCGATGGTCAGGGTCGGTTCGGCGTCATCCGTCGGGGTCAGCCGCAACATGGAGGCTTCCGTCTCCAGCGCGGTCAGCGTTGCCGCGCGCTGCAGGATCTCGGGATCGATGTCCACCGGAGCGTCGTCGGAACCCGTTGTGTTGCTGCTGAACTCGATGTAGGCGTCGATCGTCAGCGGCACATCGGGTTCGAGCTGCTGGGCATAGAAGATGCCGCGCTGGGCGGCGGTCATCGGGATCGCGGGGTCGGGGTCGGATGTGTTCTCGATAGGGCTGGTCGGCCGGATCGTGTGTTCGGTGGTCACGCATTCCTCCCCTGTGTACGCGCGCCCGGCAGTCGAGGACCGAAGTCCTGAGGTCAGGTCGCGCGTGTCGTGCTGGACGTCGGACCCCGATGACGTGAAACGTGTGGTCACGTTCGGGTCGAAGCAGATCCCCCGGCACTCGACACGCTCGTCGGGTGCCCCGTCGGCCGCAGGTTTGCTTACTGCGTTCCGGACGGAAAGCCGTACTGATCGCTCGCGGTTTGAATCGCCAGTGCCGGCTGGTCTCGTCCCATGGGTGCTTCGTGCGGGGTACCGGGCCAGATGGGTCCGGTTCGAAAAAAGTTTTGCCCGATTCGGGTGATTGCCAAACGCTTCACCGTCGTCTGCGGTAGGGATTTGGCTCCCACCTGCACGTTCCCCTACACTTGTGGGGTTGCCTGCGGCACTGCTGTGTCGCGAATCGGCTCACGAACCCACTGGGCGAAGCGTCCAGGTGTCACAGCCTGGAGGAAAACCCCAGGCAGGCGTGTGTTCGGTGGCAACGGACCGTGTGCGTCGGGTCGGAAATCCGGCGTACATAAGAAGCCAGGTCAAGGAGACTAACGAGTGATTCAGCAGGAATCTCGCCTGCGGGTCGCCGACAACACCGGTGCCAAGGAAATCTTGTGCATCCGCGTGCTCGGCGGTTCCTCGCGGCGCTATGCCGGCATTGGTGACGTGATCGTCGCCACTGTCAAGGACGCCATCCCCGGCGGCAACATCAAGAAGGGTGAGGTCGTCAAGGCCGTCATCGTGCGCACCACCAAGGAGCGCCGTCGTGCGGATGGCAGCTACATCCGCTTCGACGAGAACGCCGCCGTCATCCTCAAGGGTGAGAGCGACCCCCGCGGTACCCGCATCTTCGGCCCGGTCGGCCGCGAGCTGCGTGAGAAGAAGTTCATGAAGATCGTGTCGCTGGCACCGGAGGTGATCTGAGCATGAAGGTTCACAAGGGTGACACCGTGATCGTCATCTCGGGCAAGGACAAGGGCGCGAAGGGCAAGGTCATCCAGGCCTTCCCGAAGACCCAGCGTGTCCTCGTCGAGGGCGTCAACCGAATCAAGAAGCACACCGCCGCGTCGGCCAACGAGCGCGGTGCCTCCTCCGGCGGCATCGTGACCCAGGAAGCCTCGATCCACGTCTCCAACGTGATGGTCGTCGATTCCGATGGCAACCCGACTCGCGTCGGCTACCGCGTCGACGAAGAGACCGGCAAGAAGGTCCGGATCTCGCGCAAGAGCGGGAAGGACATCTGACATGACCTCTACCGAGACCAAGATCCAGCCGCGCCTGAAGACTCGCTACCGCGAGGAGATCAAGGGCCAGCTGAACGAGCAGTTCGAATACTCCAACGTGATGCTGATCCCCGGCGTCGTGAAGGTCGTCGTGAACATGGGCGTCGGCGACGCCGCCCGTGACGCGAAGCTGATCAACGGCGCTGTCGAGGACCTGGCCAAGATCACCGGTCAGCGTCCGGAGATCCGTCGCGCCCGTAAGTCCATCGCGCAGTTCAAGCTGCGTGAGGGCATGCCGATCGGCGCCCGCGCGACCCTGCGCGGCGACCGCATGTGGGAGTTCCTGGACCGCCTCGTGTCCATCGCCCTCCCGCGTATCCGCGACTTCCGCGGTCTGTCGGACCAGCAGTTCGACGGGAATGGCAACTACACGTTCGGTCTGAACGAGCAGTCGATGTTCCACGAGATCAACATCGACAACATCGACCGCCCGCGGGGTATGGACATCACCGTCGTGACGTCTGCCCGCACGGACGAGGAAGGCCGCGCGCTGCTGCGTGCCCTGGGCTTCCCGTTCAAGGACAACAACGTTAAGGACAACTGACATGGCAAAGAAGGCTCTGGTCAACAAGGCCAACAAGAAGCCCAAGTTCGCCGTGCGGGCCTACACCCGGTGCAACAAGTGCGGTCGCCCGCACTCGGTGTTCCGCAAGTTCGGCCTGTGCCGAATCTGCCTGCGCGAGATGGCGCACGCGGGCGAGCTCCCGGGCGTGCAGAAGTCCAGCTGGTGACTTCCAGCCAAGGCTGACGCTCTGACGAACGGCCCCACCTCCTTCCGGAGGTGGGGCCGTTTCGCGTCGGTGGGGTTCGTGTCGGTGAGGTTGGGCGTCGGTGGGGTTGGTGCGGCGCAGTCTTATTCGCGCGTCTCGAGTGGACTCGCCGGCACGATCGGGACGCTCACCGAGATCACCGTGGACGCGCCGGATTCGTCGGAGACGAGAACGGCGAAATCGTGGGCGACCGTCCCGCCCGTCGCTCGTCGCTGATCCGCGGTCGGGGTGAAAACGAATGTGCCACTGTCGGAATCGAGTGCCACCTGGGTGTCGGTGGTCAGAAAGCTCAGTGCGCGGGATGAGCAGGCTGCGTCGGCCACCGATCCTGACACGGTGCCGGTTTCGGTGTCGATGTCGGTGATGGCGGGGGTGACGTCGAAGACCATGGCCGCGGTGGGATCGGCGGCGTGGCGCCCGCCGCCGGCCGCCATCCGGATCGGGCGGATCGTCGTGGTGCCGGCGTCGTCGGTGAGGAGGATGACGTCGTCGTCGAGCGTGAGGACGGGCCCGTGTGTCGCGTGGCCGTAGAAATCACCGGCTTCGATGGCCGAGCCGTCGGCGTGGAAGACCACGAGAGTTGTCTTCGGCCAACGGGTTTCGGGGCAGAAACGGGTCAGCGGCAGGTATGTGCGACCGTCGTTCGCGATCGCCGGGGGACCGGCCGGTTCTCCGCCGACCGTCGCGGACACCACGGTCGCGGAGTTGGGGCGTACCACGGCGAGGGAGACGAGTGGGTCGCCATTCGCCGGGTCGGTGGTGAGCATCGGGAGGTGGGCGGCGCCGTGTCGGTCGAAGTGAACCGAGACCGGGGTCCCGTCCACGCGCGCCTCGCGCTTCGTGCCGTCACCGCAGATGACGGTCACCGTGGTGATGTCCTCGCCTTCCGGCGTGAGGGTCGTCGTCGTGAGGAAGACGCTGCCACTCTCGTCGGCCCGGGCCCAGGCCTGCCCGATGCCCGAGGCCATGACGCGGGACACAGCGTCCGGAGAGATCCCGACGACGGTGTTCTCCCCGGTGAGGGGGTTCGCCAGCGGGAGGTAGAGATGGTCGTCGGGACCGGCGACGGCGTCGCAGTCGCCGACGCCGGACAGAGTCACGGACGATCTGCGTCCATCGGGGTGTACCGCGGTGACAACGACCGAATCGGGTGATCGCGACACCACGTAGACGGCGGTCTCGGTGGGGACCACAGAGGCCAACCGGCCGGGTATCCCGTCGACGGTGTCCAGTGAACCGTCGGGGTGACGGATCACGAGCGTGGCGACCATTGCGTCGAGGTCGACACGATGACGTACAAAGTACAGCGAGTCGCCGTGCCGGGCCCAGATGTCGCCGCCCGCACCGTCGAACACCTGCCCGACGAGTGACAGCTCGCCGGCACCGGCTTCGTGAAGACGGGTTCCATCGGCGTCCGACGTCGAGACCAACACCTTCCCGGACGGTGGCAGGATCAGTCGGCTGTCGGCGCCCGGGATGCGCGGGAGGGTCGATGCGATGCCGTCGAGGCCCAGAGCGGTGAGATAGGTGTAGGTCCGGCCGTCGTCGTCGGGCCAGGTGGTCAGCAGATATCCGACGCCCGCGTCGTCGAATCGAAGGTGATCCGCTGGTAGTCCGAGGATCGGTCCTGTGGTCGACGCCGCCCCGGATGGGTCGATCCGGGTGATCCGCACCGATGTCCGGATGGTGTCCCCGGCGATCTCGGTGAGTTCGGTGAGCTGATGTGCCCGACCGTCGGGGCCGAGGACGACGCCGCGGTCGGGCTCGGTGGGAGAACCCGCGATGGGGATTGACGCCACCGTCATGGACTTCGGCCTGACCACGGAGACCTGGGTGCACCCGTCCCCGCGCTGGGTGGTCACAAAGGCGACGTCCTCGAGTCCGATGACGACCTCGTCGATCTGACAGCCCGGCACGATCACCTGCCCGAGCGAGTACGGGCTCGTGATGGGCAGTGCAACCGTGATCGGCGTCGTGCCGCCGCGGCCGTCGTCGGCGGTGATCATGACCGAGTCGAACCGTGCCGATTCCGGTGCTCCCGGTGCGGTCGCGGCGATACGCGCCTGCAGTGCGGGCGTATAGGTGTACGTGCCCGCAGGTGCGTCATAGGTGAGCACACTGCCGCTCGCCATGCGGAAGGTCCGGTCGCCGGTGGGTGTGACCCCGTGCAGCGTCGTCGGGATCGGGTTCCCGTCCGGATCGGTGAATCGCAACGAGCCGTGCAGGATGCCGGCCGGAGCCGGGCCCGGGGCAGGAGCGGGGGTCGGTTCGGCGGGTTCGCTGTCCGGTATCGGGATGGTCGGTGTCGGGCCGTTCGCGGTGACCGTCACCGCCGCCGACATGCGCTTGCGGCCGAGGAGCGCGGATCCGAGGACGAGACCGCCGACGAGAGCGAATTGAGGGACGGCGCCGGTCGTGTCCGGGCCGTCGGCCGCGGTGAGGAACTGGTCCGGGTCGGTCGACAGGCCGAACGTGTCACGGGCGGCGGGGGTTTCGACGGAGGCGACCGGGCTCTGGGTGCCGAAACGCCGTATCCACCACAGGAGCGTCCACGGCGCCGGGCTGGCCGCACCGGTGCTCCCACCCCCGAGGATGTTGATCCCCAGGAACGTCAGGAGGCCAAGGGCGCCGGTTTCGTGTGGCTGCAGGGGCACGGCGACCGGCGGCGTGGAGGTCTTGAGAAGGGGCGCCCAGGGCGGCGGATTGCGGGACGGTGACACCTCACCGGCGACCTTCGATCGGGTGACGTCGGCGGCTCGAGCGGCGAGGGCTGTGTCCCCCGGCCGCAGGGCGTCGGCTGCAGGCGGTGGCGTGGTCCCGTCACCTGTGTGGTTGGGCGTGTCGGGCTCGGTCGGGCCCGGCTCCTTCTTGACGTCGACATCGAGGGAAGTGTGTCGGGGGGTGGAGTCGGACGAGGATTCCGGGTCGGGCTCGGCATCCTCGGCGGCCGGCGGCACGGCCGGCTCGCCCGCGGATGATCCGTCGCTCTCGGCGGGTGGATCGGGGAACTGCGGGAAGATGTCGTTCTCTGCGACCGGGCCCGAGGGTTCGCCCGTGGTGTCGCCGGAATCGGGGGTCGTCCCGGGGTCGCTACCGGATTCGGGCCCGCTCTCGGCAGCGCCCCCGTCTCCGGAGCCACCCCCATCGGAGTCGCCATCGCCCGACCTGGTGCTGCCCGACCCGGAGTCACCGCCCCCGGACCCGCTACCGCCGGAACCGCTGCCACCGGACCCGCTACCGGAACCGCTGCCGCTGCCGCCGCCCGTATCGCTTCCGCTGGAATCGCTGCCGCCGGAGTTGCCGGAGCCACTGCCGCCGGAGTCGCCGCTACTGGAGTCGCCACCGCCGGAGTCACCGCCGGAGCTCGGGGCGTCGACGCTGTGTGACGCGTCGCCGAACGGGTTCGGCACAGCTGTCGCGGGGGCTTGGCCTCCCGAGTAGAGGGCCAACCCCACGGCAGCTGCGACCGCGAGCGCCCGGACTCGGCGGGGTCGCGCAGTGGACATGGTCATCTTCGGAAGACCTTCGATACGAAGCAGCACATTCGCCGTGAACGACGACGGGTGAGGACCTCACCACCGCGGACACAGTCGATGCTTCTGACGGTAGCCGCTGGTCGTCGCGATCACTAACACTTCGTGGAAGGGTTCATCCGGTCGGATTCCAGCGGATGATCGACGTCCGCACCGACCCTCCGGGGCCCCTGAACGGGTGACGTCCAGGTTGTGCTGTTGTGCAGCACTTTCGGTGCCGATCCGGACCGAGGTTCGGATCGTCGGCGGCGCGATGATCCGTTGTCCGGCTTCACCTCGCTCTACGGAGCGTGGTGAAAACCGTCCGACCGGACGACAGTCGTGTCGTGCCGCCGGGCGGGGGTGCTCAGCGTCGTGCCGCCCATTCGTCGACGAGGCGCGGCAGTTTTCGGGCGCCGGCCGCCAGCGACCGCTGGAAGGTGCGGATGGCCAGGGCGTCGGCGACCTTGCCGATCGCCCCGCCCCCGACGCCGTCGTTGTGGACGCGGTAGGTGAGTCGTACCCCGTCGCGGGCATCGTCGAAGGTCGCGGAGATGGTGAACCCGAACGGCGACTCGGTGGAGGTGAACTCGGTCGCCTTCACGGGGTCGACGCGGGTGAACTCGCCGACCCAGTCGACGGTGCGTCCCAGAGCCTTCATCTGGCCCTTCCACGTGGTGCCGACGCGAGTGGGGCCCTCCGACACCGGCACGATGCCGACGACACCCGGCGTGAGCGCCGCGACGTGCTCCGGGACCAGGCAGTACTCCCAGACCACATCGGGCGGCTGCTTGATCACGACTGAGATGGAGGCTTCGGGCATCGTCGAACTCCTGCGGTGGTGGCGGGTGGCCCCCGACGTTACCCACGCGGAGGGAATCCGCAGCGAAAGTGCGGATATGGTGCGCATTTTCGCTACGCACCGTGGTGTTAAGCTCTCACGCCGGGGCGGCTGATCAGTGCGATGGGACGACCCGGTTCCCTGCCTTAAGCCGACGCACGACCGCAGGGAAGGCGGAGATTCTTCGATGGCCAAAGTGATCGCGACGATCAGTTTGAAGGGCGGGGTCGGCAAGACCACGGTGACCGCCGGGCTGGCCGAGTACATGTCGGCCGAGTTCGGTCAGCGGGTGCTGCTCATCGACCTCGACTCACAGATCAACCTGACCACCATGATGATCAGCGAGGAACGCTGGCTCGAGCTGAACACGAATGGTCGGACGCTGGCCACGTTGTTCTCCGATGCGGTCAAGGGCACCCGGTACTTCCGACTCGACGAGGCCATCGAGCGGGGTGTCTCACCGGTGAAGAAGGTGAACTCCGTGGATCTGCTCGCATCGTCGCTCGATCTCATCGAGGTCCAGGAGGATCTGAGTGCGCTGCGTGTCGAGGGGCGGGTGCCCGACGGTGGCACCGGTTTCCTCCGGGAGGCGATCGAGTCGGTGCTCGACTTCTACGACTATGTGCTGATCGACTGCCCGCCCAACATCGGGCCCATCACCCTGAACGGGCTGGCCGCCGCGGACGCCTACATCATCCCCACCATCCCGGATGTGTTGTCCACGTACGGAATCCCGCAGATCCAGACCCGGGTGCGCAAGATCGGCCATGAGATCGGCCGGACGATCGTCGAGCTCGGGGTGGTGATCACGAAGTACAAGGCGAACTCGGCCGTGCACCGGTCGACGGCGATGCGCCTACGCCGTGACCCGACCATCCAGCACGTGTTGCCCAGCTACATCAACGAGGCGAATTCCGTTGCCGCAGCGGCGGAGTTCGCGTCGTACGGGACGCTTCGGGTGAAGTACGGCAACTCCGGACAGTTCGACCAGTTCCGTGGCCTGACCATGGACGTGATGACCGAGGCGCAGGAGAAGATCCGATGAGTTCCGACGACACCCGCCGCCGCATGGAATATCAGGCCGTCGGCGGTGCGCTCGCGCAACTGGACGCGAAGAACCCGCAGGCCGCTCAGCTGATCGCGGGACTGGCCACCGTGATCATCGCCGAGGCGGAGAAGTCCTCCCGGTTCGCGTCGGCCCTCACCGGGGTGGTCGACGCGCTGCGGCCGGTCGACGGCGCGATCGACGGCGCTCCCGTGGCGGCGCGGAAGCGAACGGCGGCGCCGAAGAAGCGGGTGACACGTCAACCGGGTGCGTTCGATCCGTTCGTCGTCTACCGCGAGGGCGGTGGCCAGGAGCTGTCGGCGCGACTCGGCGAACTGACCGTCGACCAGCTCCGCGACATCATCGCCGAGCAGGAACTCGACACCCGCAAGGAGACGAGCCGGAAGCGCAAGCCCGAGGTGCTCGTCGCCTGGATCGTCGAACGCGTCGAGGCGTCCGAGAACAAGGGGAGCGTCTTCCGGTAGGTGTCACCCGGTCGTCGGGCTCAGCGGCCGAGGATGCCGCCCAGCATCCCGCCGGCGCCGGAGCCCGCGGCCCCACCGCCGCCCGTGCCGCCGATGAACCCGCCCGGCGGCAGCTCCGACGGCTGCACGACGACGAAGCCCTGGCCGGAGAAAGCGAGGGTGAACCGTTCGCCGGTGCTGCGGCCCATCAGGGTGCCGAGGTTGAACGAGTCGTTGGACTTCACCGAGGTCCGCAGACTGGACGACCAGGCGACCGCGGCCTGCGGGTCGGCGTACGTCGCGGCGTCGACGTCGAGGACCACCGGTGTGCCGTCGGTGGTGATCGCGATGCGCCCGCGGCCGGTGAACACGCAGTTGAAAAGGCCCGCGTTGCTCATGGCGCCGGCGCCCTGGACGCGCTGGATGTCGTAGCGGAGCGTCGAATCGAAGGCGAGGACGTTCGCGCCGTTGATCGTGAGGCCGTCGGTGCCGTCGAGGTCGATGAGATGCACGTCCGACGCGGCGTTGGCGAGGAAGAGGTCGCCCCGGCCGGTGACCTTCATCAGTGGGACACCCTCACCGGTCATCGCCTGACGCATCATCCGGCCGAGGCCGCCGGAGCCGAGGGCCTCGAAGTGGAGGTCGCCCTGGTAGGCGACCATCGAACCGGTGCGGGCCATGACCTCGCCAGAGAGGCCGACGCGACACATCTTGCTGCCCTGCTTCTGGATGCCCTGGCCGTTGACCTCGGCGTGGGACGGGGCGAACAGATCGCTGTGCATGGGGACTCCCGTTGATTGGGTCGTGGTCGGAGGCTGGGGCGGAGTGGCCGGCGACGGTGCGGCCGGTGGTGGTGACTGCGGTTGTGGGACAGGCGTATTCGTGGGCGGCCACGGCTGTGGATCGGTCACGCGCGGTGGCTGGCCCGGAGGTGATGGCGGTACCGGGTCGTCCTCGACGTCGATACCGAATGCGGACACCAGACCGGCGAGGCCGGAGTCGTAACCCTGGCCGACGGCGCGGACCTTCCAGGTGTCGTTGCGGCGGTAGATCTCGAGGCAGACCACGGCGGCCTCGCTGGTCAGACCCGACGGCGTGAAGCCGAGTTCCTCACCGCCGCCGCTCAGGGTCGCGGTCAGGGCGCCGGCGGTCGCGAAGGTGGACGGGCCGGTGCCGTCCAGGCTCGCGGCGACGACGACCGTCGTGATGTCGCGGGGGAGCGCGGCGGTGTCGACGGTGACGATGTCGACCGCTCCCGACGAGCGATAACCGACACCCGGGCCGGTGGGCTGGTTGTAGAAGATCAGGTCGGCGTCGGAGCGGACGCGACCGGCATCGGTGAGCAGGATCGCCGAGGTGTTGACCGGCGACGCGGAACGTACCGACACCGTCACGGCCGACGACGGCAACGGGCGGTTCTCTCCGGCGGACAGCGTGAGCACGCGTCCATTGTGCCAACTCGGCTGAGCGAGTAAATCGCTCCACTGACCGACCGGCGCGCCCCCGATGGGAGGCGCCCCCCGGGGGAAGTGCTCTCCAGAGCGATGCGGCGGACGATGTCTCGCCGGTGCCCGCTGGGGGCTGCGCGGGGGCGGTTCTCAGCGCAGCGGCCTCATCTGCCGCCGAAAAATCAGTGGCGCCCACCAACGGTTCCGCGTAACCATGTTCGGCAACAGTTCGTCACCGGGGCATCCGGGGCGATTGAACGGTGCCGCAACGTGGTTCGCGTCTGTGGAGCGAGGTGAGGGGGCGTCATGGCCGCAGCACTCCTGGCGATCGGGTGCGGTCTCGTCCTGTTCGCGATCATCGTCCTCACGGTTCTCGTCGTCGTGGGAGACGGGCGCCGCCGGGTGAGGTATCGGGAGGGATACGACACCCGACGGCCGACCCTCTGATGTCAGGAGCCTCCGTCAGTCTTCAAGACGGGCAACGGATATCCGGGCGTCAGTGCCCCGAGATGCGGCGGCCCCGGCGGGGTCGGGTGCGGTCGGGTCCGGTCTCGATGGTGATCACATGGGCGGCCCGCCGCGCGTGCGCCGAGAGATCCGGGATGCCCTTCACCGGCTGATGCATCGGCAGCAGGACGTATCCATCCTCCCAAGGGAACCGGCTGTATTCGTCCGGCCAGACCACCTGCAGCGTCGGGGAATCGGGGAACAGCAGGTTGGCGAGGATGAGTTCGTCCTTGTCGACCTGTTCGATCAGCCGCACCGAGACCGCGACCGTCTGCAGACGGATGTCGGTCTGTGTCGCGACCAGGTCGCGCCAGTCCTCGCGGTGCAGCAGGTCGCCGAGTTCGTTCAGGACGTGATGTGCGGTGAGCGGGTCGACGCCGTAGACGGCGAGCTCGGGGATCGAATGCAACGAGAGCCCGGCGGTGTAGGAGAACCCGCAGTCGGCCTCGCGGCTGCCGGCCTCGGGGAACCCTTCGCCGACGGAGGTCACCTGCCAGCCGCAGCGGCGGATGGTCTCGAGGGTCGAGCGGATGACGGGATTGGGATGCCACCGGGGCAGACCTCGGATTGCGGCAGCGTGGTCTGACATGGATCGCTCCTTTGTTCGAAGGGTGCGACCATGACACCACGGGGGTCCGACAACTTTGATCGTCGAAGCCCGAGTGCCGGTCGGGCGCGGGCTCAGTCGGCCGGCCTTCCGCGGATGCCGAAGATCGTGAACACCATCGCACCTGCGGCGAACACCGCGAGCAGCGCGAGGCCGGTGGTGTAGCTGTGGGCGGCGGCGTCGTAGGTGGCACCCATGACCAGCGGCGGGAAGAAGCCGCCCACCCCGCCGGCGGCCCCGACGATGCCGGTCACCGAACCCACCCTCTCGGCCGGTGCGGCCTGGGCGACCCAGCTGAACACCGACCCCGATCCGAGGCCCATGCAGATCGCCATCAGCACGAAGTCGATGCCCGCCGGGATCTCCAACGGGGGTGTGGTCATCATCCAGACGGCGAGGACCACCGCCCCGGCGCACGAGATCACCGTGATGATCCGCGGCCCGAACCGGTCGGACAGGATTCCGCCGAGCGGTCTGGCGAGCACGGCGGCGATGGCGAAACCCGCGGTCCGGGTGCCGGCCGCCTGCAGATCGAAGTCGTAGACGTCCTTGAGATAGGTCGGCAGGTAGGTGCTGAACGCGACGAAGCCGCCGAACGTGGCGGCATAGAGGAAGCCGAGTTGCCAGGTGACGGGCAGCTTCGCAGCGCCGATGAGCTTCGGCACCACGGAGTCGTGCGACGGGACCCAGCGCGGTGAGTCGCGCAGGAACATCCAGCAGACCACCGCGGTCGCCGCCAGCGCCACCGCGATGATGACGTGGGTGGCGACGTAGCCGAACCACGACACGAATCGGGGGGTGAAGAACGCCGACAGCGCGGTGCCGCCCATGCCGGCTCCGAACACCCCGGTGGCGAAGCCGCGACGCGACTTGTCGTACCAGGCGTTCACGAAGGGGATACCCACCGCGAACGTCGTACCGGCGACGCCGAGGAGGAACCCGGCGACGAGAAGCAAGGGGTAACTCGCGAGGCGACCGGCCAAGGCCACCAGCAACACGAACGGGATCGTGACGACCAGGAGCACCGTGAACATGAGACGCCCGCCGAAGCGGTCGGTCAGGGCGCCGGTGAGGATGCGGCCCAGCGATCCCACCAGAACGGGGATCGCGACGAGGATCGACTTCTGGCTCGCCGACAGGTCGAGCTGATCGGTGTAGACCACTCCGAGAGGACCGATGAGATTCCAGGCCCAGAAGCTGATCGTGAAGGCCCACGTCGCGAGCGCGAGATTGATCGCCTGCGACCCGGTCGTGGTCCGGGTGGCCGCGATGTCGGCCGTCATCGGTCACGGTCCTTCACCCCGACCGGGGCCCAGCCGGGACGCGCCGGCTGGTTGCCCGGCGCCGGGCGGCGGTCTCGGCTCCGGTAGACGATGTACGGCCGGAACAGGTAGTGCACGGGAGCGGTGAAGATGTGTACGAGCCGGGTGAAGGGCACCATCGCGAACAGGAGCATCCCGATCAGGACGTGCACGTGAAAACGCAACGGCGCCTGCACCATCGCCGAGACATCCGGTTGGAGAACGAAGATCGACCGGAACCATGGGGACACGGTCTCCCGGTAGTTCACGCCGTGTGCGTGCGGGTCCGCAGTACCGATGATCGTGATGTAGGTCCCGGCGATCAGTGCGGTGGTGAGCACGAGATACATCGCTTTGTCGTTCCTGGTGGTGGCCATGAACACCGGACCGGTGGTACGGCGCCGGTAGATGAGCATGCCCACACCGACGAGCGTCGCGACCGCCGCCAGCAACCCGAAGATCGCCGCGCCCCAGTGATAGGTCGTCTCGCTGACACCGATCGCCTCGGTCCACGACTCCGGGATCAGCAGGCCCATCGCGTGGCCGACGATGACGACGAGGATCCCGTAGTGGAACAGCGGCGAGGCGACTCGTAACAAACGGGACTCGTAGAGTTCCGACGACCTCGTGGTCCAGCCGAACTTGTCATATCGGTACCGCCAGACGGTGCCGCCGATCAGCAGCCCGAGCGTCACGTACGGCAGTACGCCCCAGAGGAAGATGTCCACGCGTCACCTCACGGTCGGTTCGGGATCGGGGGTCGTGATGAGGTCGGATCGATGGGGAGCAACCGCGGATCGAACGGTTCCAGGCCCACGGTTTCGACGGGGACCGGCCGGCATCGGGCCAGTGCCGTCTCGCGGTCGGGCGGCGACGGACTCGGCAGCGTCATGCACACCGCAGCCACCGCACCGGCATAGGGTGAGTCCGACTCCAGCAACGAGAACTTGATGAGTTCGAGTGCCGCTCGGTGCTTTTCGAGTAGTTCGATGCCGCGTCGCGGATCGGCCCGCGCGCTGAACTCGAGGACGATCGGGAGGTGGTCGGGAAGCTCACCGTGGAGGTCGACGAGGAACCCGCTGTCCCGGTAGACCTGCTTGAATTCGCCGAGTGAGGTTCCGCGCCGACGGGTGTCGCCGTCCGACCAGTAGGACAGGTACAGGGTGGATCGCTTCGACAGGTCGAACAGGGTGATGTAGTCGCGACGCAGGGTCATCGCGTCCCCGTCGGCGAGATGGTCGACCGTGCGCCGCAGCGACCGCACCGCGGCCTCGTCGCCCTGTTCGTCGAGAGCGGCGCGCATGAGGTCGATCCGGGAGAGCAGGTCGTCGTCGGGATAGCCCAGGCACCAGGAGCTGATCTGGTGGATCACCCGGACACCCGTCGATGTTCGTGCGGCTCGGTCGAAGAGGGAGAGCGTTCTCATCCGCGCTCACCCCGTTCGTTCTCGGCGCGGTCCGGGAACATCCCGTCGGGAACGCCGTTGCCGTCCCAGTTCAACAGGTTGGTACGACCGGCCATCGTGTGGGACCCGGCCGCGGTGTCGGTGGTCTGACGTTGCCGTAGCGCGTGGAAGGTCTCCACCGAGACCGGCGCCGGACGACCGCTGGCCTCGCCGAACGCGGACGAGTCGAACATCCCCGGTCCCTCGTCGTAGTCGAGCGCGCAGGCCATTTCGTCGAGTTTCTCGGCCTGCTCGAGATGGGCAGTCGGGATCACGTACCGCTCATCGTATTTCGCGATCGCCATCAGCCGGTACATCTCGTAGATCTGTTCCTCGGTCATCCCCACGGCGGCGGGGATGTCGCCGTCGGGATCGCGTCCGAGAGTGACATCACGCATGTACGACCGCATCGCCGCGAGGCGGCGCAACACCGAGTCGATGACGGTGGTGTCACCGGCGGTGAACAGTTCGGCGAGGTACTCGACCGGGATACGCAGCGCCTCGATGGCGCCGAAGAGGGTTCCCGGGCTCTCCGCGTCGTGTCCTTGCTCGGCCAGCAGGTCGACGATCGGGGACAGCGGCGGGACGTACCAGACCATCGGCATGGTGCGGTATTCCGGATGCAGCGGAAGTGCGACCCGATACTTCTTGGCCAGCGCGTACACCGGTGAGCGGCGCGCCGCCGCCAGCCAGTCGTCGGGGATCCCGTCGGCCCGAGCCGCCGCGAGGACCTCGGGGTCGTCGGGGTCCAGCATCAGATCGAGTTGGGCCCCGTAAAGATCCTGCTCATCCGGGGTGGACGCGGCCGCGGTGACGGCGTCGGCGTCGTACAGGAAGATCCCGAGGTAGCGCAGGCGTCCGACGCAGGTCTCCGAACACACGGTGGGTTGACCCACCTCGATGCGCGGATAGCACAGGGTGCACTTCTCGGCCTTACCGGACTTGTGGTTGAAATAGATCTTCTTGTACGGACATCCGGTGATGCACTGACGCCAGCCGCGGCACCGGTCCTGGTCCACGAGCACGATCCCGTCCTCGCTGCGCTTGTAGATCGCCCCGGACGGGCACGACGCCATGCACGAAGGATTGAGGCAGTGCTCGCAGATCCGCGGCAGATAGAACATGAAGGTCTGCTCGAACCCGAGTTTGACCGCGTCCTCGCTGTCGCGCCGGAGCTTCTCGACGATGGGGTCGTGCGGCACGTGTTCTGTTGCGCCACCGAGGTTGTCGTCCCAGTTCGCCGACCAGGTCACCTTGGTGTCCTCGCCGGTGAGCAGGGATTTGGGACGCGCGACGGGGAAGTCGTCACCGAGCGGGGCATCGATCAGCGTCTGGTAGTCGTAGGTCCACGGCTCGTAGTAGTCGTTGATCGTGGGCTGCACGGGACTGGCGAACAGGGTCAACAGCTTCTGGAGCCGTCCCCCGGTGCGCAACCGCAACTTCCCGTTGCGGTTGAGTCGCCATCCACCGCGCCAGGTGTCCTGATCCTCATAACGCCGTGGATAACCCTGCCCGGGACGGGTTTCGACGTTGTTGAACCACACGTACTCGGTGCCCGACCGGTTGGTCCAGGCCTGCTTGCAGGTCACCGAGCAGGTGTGGCATCCGATGCACTTGTCGAGATTCATCACCATCCCGACCTGGGCCATGACTCGCATCAGTACGTCACCTCCTGGCTGCGCTTGCGGATCGTCGACACCATGTCGCGTTGATTGCCGGTGGGGCCGAGATAGTTGAAGGCGTAGGACAACTGGGCGTATCCACCGATGAGGTGAGTGGGTTTGACGAGAAGTCGGGTGGGGGAGTTGTGGATTCCGCCGCGGCGCCCGGTCGCCTCCGACTTGGGTACGTCGATGGTGCGCTCCTGCGCGTGATGTACGTAGCAGACGCCCTCGGGCATCCGGTGACTCACGATCGCGCGGCAGACGAACACCCCGTTGGCGTTGACGCATTCGATCCAGTCGTTGTCGGACACCTCGATCGACGCGGCGTCCTGCGGACTCAGCCAGGCGACCGGACCACCACGCGACAGCGACAGCATGAACAGGTTGTCCTGGTACTCGGAGTGGATCGACCACTTGCTGTGCGGCGTCAGGTAACGCACCGTGATCTCGCGCGCGCCGTCGGGACCGAGTCGCGGTTCGCCGAACAGTCGGTGCATGTCCAGTGGGGGTCGGTAGATCGGCAGCGACTCGCCCATGTCGATCATCCAGTCGTGATCGAGGTAGAAGTGCATGCGTCCGGTGAGTGTGTGAAAAGGCTTGAGCCGCTCGATGTTCACGGTGAACGGGGCGTACCGCCGACCGCCGGTCTCGGAGCCGGACCATTCCGGCGAGGTGATCACCGGAACGGGTGCCTTCTGGGTGTCGGCGAACCTGATCCGCTTCTCCTCCGAACCCCGTGCGAGGTCGTCGAGTTGCACACCCACGCGGGTCTGGAGCTGTTCGAAACCGGCCACCGCGAGTGCGCCGTTGGTGGTGCCGGACAGCGTGAGGATCGCCTCGGCGAGCTTCTCGTCGGTGTCGATCGCCGGGCGGCCTTCGCCGGCACCGCTCGGCATGACGCCGTTGGCCTCGGCGAGCGTCCGCGTGTGTTCCTCGAGAGGGTAGGTCACGCTCTTGACGGTGAAGCCCAGAGTGTCGGCCAGCGGTCCGATCGTCGCGAGCTTGTCGGCGATCGCCGTGTAATCACGTTCGACGACACTGAAGTTCGGCATGTTCCGACCAGGTGTGCCACGCACGCCGGTGTCGCGCCAGTCGACGACCCGCCCGTGCGGTTGGGCGGTTTCCCCGGGGGTGTCGTGCTGCATCGGCGCACTCACGAGGTCGTGACGTGTCCCGAGGTGCGTCCGCGCGAGCTCCGACAACTTGCGGGCGAGCCGGTGGAACAGCTCGAAGTCCGACTTCGCCTCCCAGGGGGGAGCGATGGCCGGGGTGAACGCATGGACGAAGGGGTGCATGTCGGTGGACGAGAGATCGTACTTCTCGTACCAGGTCGCCGCAGGCAGCACGATGTCGGACAACAGCGTCGTGGAGGTCATGCGGAAGTCGGCGGACAGCAGCAGGTCGAGTTTCCCCTCGGGAGGCCGGTCATGCCACCGGATCTCGCTCGGACGCGGTGCCTCGGGATCTTCGGTCCCCAGCACGTTGTGATGTGTGCCGAGCAGAGTCCGCAGGAAGTACTCGTTGCCCTTGGCCGACGAACCGAGCAGGTTCGACCGCCACAGGACGAGAGTTCGCGGCCAGTTCTCCGGCGCGTCGACATCGGAGATGGCGGGTGTCAGGTCGCCGGTGTGCAGACGGTCGGCGACGTAACCGGCCACGTCGTCGGCGTCTCCACGGTCGACCGCTGCGGTGGCCTCGTCGGCGACGTCGAGGGGATTCGCCGAGAACTGCGGGTAGAAGGGCATCCACCCGAGCCGCGCGGACTGTGCGATCGCGTCGGCGGTGTGCTCGTGGTCCATCGAGCCGCGCGCCAGCGGGGAGGCGAGTGACGCGGTGGAATATCCGTCGTTGCGCCACTGCCCGGTGTGCATGTACCAGTACGACGTCCCGGTCATCGTCCGAGGCGGACGCGACCAGTCGAGCGCGTTCGCCAGCGACACCCAACCGGTGATCGGACGACACTTCTCCTGCCCGACGTAGTGTGCCCAGCCGCCCCCGTTCCGGCCCATACAGCCGGTGAGGATGAGCAGCGAGAGGATCGCGCGGTAGGTCGCGTCGCCGTGGAACCATTGGCAGATTCCGGCGCCCATGATGATCATCGAGCGGCCCTGCGACTCTTCGGCATTGGCAGCGAATTCGCGGGCGACGCGGATCGCGGCCTCGGCCGGGACGCCGGTGATCTCGGCCTGCCACGCCGGGGTGTAGGGCGTGGTCGCGTCGTCGTAGCCGGTGGGCCACTCGCCGGGAAGCCCGTCCCGGGCGACGCCGTACTGCGCGAGCATCAGGTCGAAGACGGTCGTGACGAGGCGGCCGTTGATCCGCCGGGCCGGGACACCGCGGCGGACCACCGAGCCGCTGCCGTCCGGTGCGTCGAAGACCGGGAAGGACACCGAGACGAGCTCCGCGTCGGGACCCAGGAGAGTCAGGGCGGGCCGCACGCCCTCGAGGTCGAGATTCCACCGTCCCACGCCGGACTCGGCGTACCGGAACCCCACCGAACCGTTCGGCACCGCGGGACCGTCGCGGTCCTCGTCCCAGAACACGGTCTTCCAGACGTCCTCGGCGGTGTAACCGGAGCCGACTTCGTCGGCGGTGGGGCTGGAGCCGACTTCGTCGGCGGTGACGAACTTGCCCGCCACCAGCGTGTCCTGGTCGTCGTGCTCGTCGAGGCGGATGAGGAACGGGAGGTCGGTGTAGGTGCGGACGTAGGAGTCGAAGAAGTCGGTCGTGCGGTCGCGGAAGAACTCGGTCAGGATGACGTGGCCCATGGCCATCGCGAGAGCGGCGTCGGTGCCGGCCTGCGCTGGTAGCCACTCGTCGGCGAACTTGGTGTTGTCGGCGTAATCGGGACTGACGGCGACCACCTTGGTGCCGCGATAGCGAACCTCGGCCATCCAGTGTGCGTCCGGGGTACGGGTGACGGGCACGTTCGATCCCCACATCATCAGGTAGGTCGCGTCCCACCAGTCCCCGGATTCCGGGACGTCGGTCTGGTCGCCGAACACCTGCGGACTCGCCACGGGCAGGTCGGCGTACCAGTCGTAGAACGACGTCATGACGCCGCCGATGAGCTGGATGAAGCGCGTGCCGACGCAGTGGCTCACGATCGACATCGCGGGGATCGGCGAGAATCCCGCACACCGGTCGGGCCCGTAGGTCTTGATGGTGTGGACATGTGCCGCGGCCGCCATCTCGGTGGCTTCGTCCCAGCTCACCCGCACCAGGCCGCCTTTGCCCCGGGCCTGCTGGTAGGAGCGGCGCCGGAGCGGATCGGACACAACATCGGCCCAGGCGAGGACGGGGTCACCGAGCCGGGCTCTCGCCTCGCGGTACATCTCGACGAGAACACCTCGCGCGTACGGGTGCCGAACACGCGTGGGGGAGTAGGTATACCAGGAGAATGCGGCGCCGCGCGGACATCCGCGTGGCTCGTACTCGGGTCGGTCGGGTCCCACCGACGGGTAGTCGGTTTCCTGGGTCTCCCAGGTGATGATCCCGTCCTTGACGTAGACCTTCCACGAGCACGAACCGGTGCAGTTCACCCCGTGCGTGGAACGGACGATCTTGTCGTGGCTCCACCGGTCTCGATAGAAGACGTCGCCGGCGCGCCCACCGTCACGGAATACTGCGCGACGGTCGTCGGTCTCGTCCCAACGCGTGAAGAACTTGCCGATGTTCAGAAGGGCAGTGGCTGCAGTGCCCTGAGTGTCGCCGGACCGGGCCATGCGCGCCACGATACACATCTGTGTCAGGCGATATCTGCTATTTCCTCGATTCGACGCGAATGCGACAAACAATCTCAAGAATGGTGTGTCGGGAAATCAAATCCGCACTCGAACAATTGCGGACCCCAGGGCAGGTTGCGCTCATCGATTGCGTAGGTCCGACGTGCTTCGGCGTCGTGGGTCAGTGCGTGGCGACTGTCAGCAGCACCGCGGAATCCTCGCGGGCGGTGAGTCCGTGACGCTCGGGAGGGATCGTGACGAGGTCGCCCTGCCGGCCATCCCAGTTGTGCTCGCCCGTCTTGAGGGAGACGTGGCCCCGGAGGACGTGAAGGGTTGCCTCGGTGGGGCTTTCGTGATCGGACAACGTGGCTCCGGCGACCAGCGCGATAACCGTCTGTCGCAGGTGCCGTGAGGAGTCGCCGTACAGCGTGTGCGCAGCGCGACGGCTCCTGGCCCCATGTGCGGTGGTCAGGAGCTCGTCGACGAGTTCGGGCAGCCGGGTCGAGTGCATGGCTCGACGATGGCATACGGCGCGCACGATGGTTGTGGTTCTGCCGATCGACGCCGATCTGTTGCCGACCGGAACACTGCCGGAGCTTTCGCCGGCATACACATGTGCGGCCTGGTGAATAGTGCGCTGCCCTGGGCGGAACTCGCGCTGAATACGCGATGTCGTCATGGTGCCTGCGGAAACCGGTGACCGCCGGGGATGCCCGCGCCGGCCACGGAGTGGTCGGACGACGATCGTGGGCCGCGTCGGCGTGGCGGGTCAGAAACGCAGAGAGCCCCAATCGAGAGAGCCCCAGTCGAGAGAGCCGGATCCCGACTGGCAGCCGGTGACAACCAGTTCCTGCGGGGTCGGCCGCCGGTCAGCGGTCTGGGGGCCCGACTTGATGCGGTAGTAGATGGTTTGGGTGCCCTCCGGCGAGGGTGCCGGTGGCGCGGGATTGGTGACGGTCTTGAGATTGACCGTCGCCGTGCTGACGAAACCGTCCGGTTGGGCACTGCTGTTGTACGGCACACCGCCACCAGCCGGGGGCACGCCGGGCGCGAGTTGGGAAAACAGTTTGGTGCCGTCTTCTCGTTGGACCCAGCGGGCCATGGGCCACGGGATCCCGTTGACGTACCGCCACGGAGCCGTCAGGTCTCCGACGTTCCCGGTGGCATTGATCCAGTCCTGGTTCGCTTCCTGCTTGAACCACCAATCTGGTTGGTAGAAAGTTGAATTCGTGTAGTTGGTGAGTGTGAAGGTGGCGGTGCAGTTCTTGTTGTCGACGGCGGTGATCTCGACTCCCTTGCCTTGTGCGGCGGCGTTGCCCGCGCCGGCGAGTGTTGATACGGCGACTGTCAGGCTTGCTGCACCGGCTATGAGAGTGGTGGTGATCCTTCGGTTCATCGCGACCTCTCTGGGTCCGACGTCCCGCGCGGTTGGCGAGATCCCGTCCGACGGCCCCTCATCCGAGACCCACCGTAAACACATCGCACCAACGCGCGGTGGGCGAATGGACATTTCGGCGAGACTGCTGTCGACGGCGTCGTGTCAGCCGGCAATCACGCGCAGTATGCGATCGTCGTCATCGGTGGGCTGTCCGCGGCCGTCGGTGTTGCTCGTGCTCACCCAGAGCGAACCGTCGGGTGCCGCGGCCACCGCGCGGATCCGTCCGTAGTCGTCGGTGAGGTGACTCGCCGGTTGACCGGCCGACTCCCCGTCGAGGGGCACCTCCCACAGCCTCCGGCCGCGCAACGCGGCGACGTACGCGCGATCACCGACGATCGCGAGGCCGGCCGGCGAGGCCTCCTGCGGGGTCCAGGTGACCTTCGGGGCGATGAACCGAGGATCGTCGGATTCGCCTTCGAACTCGGGCCAGCCATAGTTGCCGCCGCGCCGGATGAGGTTGAGTTCGTCGCGCCGGTTCTGGCCGAACTCGGTTGCCCACAGGCGGCCCGCGCCGTCGAATGCCAACCCTTCCACGTTGCGATGGCCGTAGGAGTAGACCTCGTTGCCGAACGGGTTGCCGGGCCATGGGCGACCCTCGGTGTCCACACGTAGGATCTTGCCGTTGAGGGACCGTATGTCTTGTGCGACAGCGGGTTCGGCTGCATCGCCGACCGCGACGAAGAGGCTGCCGTCGGCATCGAAGACGAGCGCACCGCCGTGGTGGTTGTAGGCGGCGTCGAGGCCGCGCAGGAGCGTGCGCGGACCGGTGAGTCGCCGGCCGTCGAAGTCCAGCCGGACGAGCCGGTTGTCGGAGTCGGTGGTGTAGTAGACGAACACCGCGTCCTCGGCGCCCGGGGCGATCGCGATGCCCTGCAGCCCACCCTCGCCGCGAGGCGCGGCGTCGCCGATCTCGCCGACGGTCCGGACCTCGCCCGACCCGGACACCCGCACGATCGTGGCGTCGTCGCGTTGGGTGACCAACGCATCGCCGCCGCGGAGGAATCCCATTGCCCACGGCACGTTCAGTCCCGAGGCGATCACCTCGACGGCTGTCCTCCCCGTGTCCTCGGTGTCTCTCTGCCCGTCGCGCGACGGTGAGGGGCGGACGACGTCGGCGCCCGAGCAGCCGGAGGTGAGTACGGCGCCGGTGAACCCGAGCAGCCCGGCGGTGAGAAGCTGGCGGCGATCCATACCCTCGATGGTGCCCGATCTCGGTGGCGCTCCCGGGCCCGATTTGGGTCTGGCCAGCAGATTCCCTACACTAGACCGGTTGCCTGTGCACCTCAGGTGCCCGGGACACAACTGAATAGTCTCCGGTGCCGGCGAAAAGCCAAGGGCACCGGCGACGAGAACCTTGAAGAAACTATCCACTTCGTGGAAGGCCCACCGCAGGTCAGAGGGATTTCCTCTCATCGGCGCTGTATGGGAACCGCCACGAGAAAGGTTGACGGTCAACCATGACCATGACTGACCCGATCGCAGACTTCTTGACGCGTCTGCGCAACGCCAATTCGGCGTACCACGACGAGGTGAAACTCCCGTCGTCGAAGATCAAGGTGAACATCGCCGAGATCCTCAAGCGTGAGGGCTACATCACCGACTACCGCATCGAGGATGCGGAGGTCGGCAAGAGCCTCATCGTCTCCCTGAAGTACGGCCCGAGCCGTGAGCGCTCCATCGCTGGACTGCGCCGCGTGTCGAAGCCGGGCCTCCGGATCTATGCAAAGTCCACCAACCTGCCCAAGGTGCTGGGCGGCCTCGGCGTGGCCATCATCTCCACGTCGTCGGGTCTGCTCACCGACCGCCAGGCAGCCAACCAGGGCGTGGGCGGCGAAGTCCTCGCCTACGTCTGGTAGGGGAGGGAACGACATGTCGCGTATCGGAAAGAACCCCATCGAGATCCCCGCGGGCGTCGACGTCACCGTCGACGGACAGCGTGTGACCGTCAAGGGCCCCAAGGGCGAGCTCGCGCTCACCGTTTCGGAGCCCATCGAGGTCGCCAAGGAAGACAACACCATCGTTGTCACCCGCCCCAACGACGAGCGTCGCAGCCGCGCGCTTCACGGCCTGAGCCGTTCGCTGATCAACAACCTGGTCATCGGCGTCACGCAGGGCTACACCACGAAGATGGAGATCTTCGGTGTCGGCTACCGCGTACAGGCGAAGGGTAAGGACCTCGAGTTCGCCCTCGGTTACAGCCATCCCGTGCCGATCGAGGCCCCCGAAGGCATCACCTTCGCCGTGGAGTCCCCGACCAAGTTCTCGGTCACGGGTATCGACAAGCAGCAAGTCGGCCAGATCTCGGCGAACATCCGCCGCCTGCGTCGTCCGGACCCCTACAAGGGCAAGGGCATTCGTTACGAGGGTGAGCAGATCCGTCGCAAGGTCGGAAAGACGGGTAAGTAAGCCATGAGTGACACAGCTACCAAGACCAGCCGTAAGCCCCTCGGCAAGGACGTGTCGACGCGTCGTCGCAAGGCGACCGTCAACCGGCACTTCCGTCTCCGCAAGAAGGTCAGCGGAACCCCGGCTCGCCCGCGTCTCGCGGTCAAGCGCAGCTCGCGCCACATCCACGTGCAGCTCATCGACGACCTGGCCGGCAAGACGCTGGCCGCCGCGTCGTCGATCGAGGCCGACGTGCGTGCAGCAGGCGGCGACAAGTCGGCCCAGGCCCGCAAGGTCGGCGAGCTCATCGCCGCCCGCGCCAAGGCTGCCGGTGTCGACGCCGTCGTGTTCGACCGTGGTGGCAAGGACTACCACGGCCGTATCGCCGCGCTCGCCGATGCCGCCCGTGAGGGAGGCCTGAGCTTCTGATGACCATCTTCACCAGCTACACCCACATGACCGGAGGGAACCTCTGATGCCCGGACGTCAGCGTGACGGCGGAAACGGACCCGCCGGTAACGACAACAACCAGAACAACGCAGGTGGCGGCAACGACCGTCGCGGCGGTGGCCGCGGAGACCGTCGCGATCGCGGCGGCCGCGACCAGGACCGCAACCAGCTCGAGCGCGTGGTGACCATCAACCGCGTCTCGAAGGTGGTCAAGGGTGGACGTCGTTTCTCGTTCACCGCTCTCGTGGTCGTCGGCGACGGCCAGGGCATGGTCGGCGTCGGCTACGGCAAGGCCAAGGAAGTTCCGGCCGCGATCCAGAAGGGTGTCGAAGAGGCTCGCAAGAACTTCTTCCGCGTCCCGCTGATCGGCGGCACCGTGACCCACCCGGTTCAGGGTGAGGCCGCTGCCGGTGTCGTCATGCTGCGCCCGGCCAGCCCCGGTACCGGTGTCATCGCCGGTGGCGCGGTGCGTGCCGTGCTCGAGTGCGCAGGCGTCCACGACGTCCTGGCCAAGAGCCTCGGCTCGGACAACGCGATCAACGTCGTCCACGCCACCGTGGCGGCACTCAAGATGCTGCAGCGTCCCGAAGAGGTCGCGGCCCGCCGTGGTCTGCCGATCGAGGACGTCGCTCCGGCCGGTATGCTGCGCGCTCGCGCAGGACAGGGAGTCTGATCATGGCAGAGCTGAAGATCACTCAGGTCAAGGGCACCATCGGTACCAAGAAGAACCAGCGTGACAGCCTGCGGACCCTCGGACTGAAGGGCATCCGCCAGACCGTCACCCGCGAGGACACGCCGATCAACCGCGGCCTCATCAACGCGGTTCGTCACCTCGTGACAGTCGAAGAGGTTTAAGCAATGACCATCAAACTCCATCACCTTCGCCCCGCACCGGGGTCGAAGACCGACAAGACCCGCGTGGGTCGCGGTGAGGGGTCCAAGGGTAAGACCGCGGGCCGCGGCACCAAGGGCACCAAGGCACGTAAGAACGTGCCCGCCGGCTTCGAGGGTGGCCAGATGCCGATCCACATGCGGCTGCCGAAGCTCAAGGGCTTCACCAACCGCAACCGGATCGAGTACCAGGTCGTCAACGTCGGCGACATCGCGCGTCTCTTCCCGCAGGGCGGCACCATCGGCGTCGACGAGCTCGTCGCAGCCGGCGCGGTGCGCAAGAACAAGCTGGTGAAGGTGCTCGGCGACGGAGAGCTCTCCGTCAAGGTCGACATCACCGCCGACAAGTTCACCGCCTCCGCCAAGGAGAAGATCGCCGCTGCCGGAGGCAGCGTCACCGAACTCTGACGGAACCGACCGCCGGTCGGGCGGCAGCAACGCTGCCGTCCGACCGGCGGTTTCGGCGTCACTGTTAGAGTTTCAGACGTTGTCTGCCGCATCCGCAAGATCGCCGCATCCCGAACATTGTCGATTGCCGAGCACACGGGGATCGGGTCGTGACCGACCCGGAACTGCACCCTCGCGTGGTCGTTCCTAGGAGGAGTTAGTGCTTTCCCCCCTCTTCGCGGCCATACGGACGCCGGACCTGAGGAAGAAGATCCTCTTCGTTCTCGGCATCATCATCCTGTATCGCCTCGGCGCGACCGTGCCGTCGCCCGGTGTGGACTACCAGGCCGTGCAGGCATGTCTGGACGAGGTCTCGGCCGGTGAGTCGAGCTCGGTCTACTCCCTGATCAACCTGTTCTCCGGCGGCGCGCTGCTGCAGCTGTCGGTGTTCGCGATCGGCATCATGCCGTACATCACGGCGTCGATCATCGTCCAGCTGCTCACGGTGGTCATCCCACGGTTCGAGCAGCTGCGTAAGGAAGGCCAGGCAGGCCAGGCCAAGATGACGCAGTACACGCGTTATCTCGCCGTGGCCCTGGCGCTCCTCCAGTCGACCGGCATCGTCGCCCTCGCCGACCGCGGTCAGCTCCTCCCACAGTCCTGTGCGAGCAGTGGTGAGGTGCTCAACGACTCCAGCATCTTCGGCCTGATGATCATCGTGCTCGTCATGACCGCCGGCGCCTGTGTGGTCATGTGGTTCGGCGAGCTCATCACCGAGCGCGGCATCGGCAACGGCATGTCGCTGCTGATCTTCGCCGGTATCGCAGCTCGCATTCCGGCCGAGGGTCGCACCATCCTCAACACCCGCGGCGGACTCGTCTTCGCCCTGGTGTGTGTCGCCGCGCTGATCATCGTCGCGGGCGTCGTCTTCATCGAGCAGGGCCAGCGCCGCATCCCGGTGCAGTACGCCAAGCGCATGGTCGGCCGCAAGATGTACGGCGGCTCGTCGACCTACCTGCCGCTGAAGGTCAACCAGGCCGGCGTCATCCCGGTCATCTTCGCCTCGTCGCTGCTGTACCTGCCGCAGCTGATCGTCGAACTGACGCGCAGCACCGACGGCACGCAGTCGACGTGGCAGGAGTACGTCACCAAGTACCTGACCGATCCCAGCAACGGGGTCTACATCGCGGTCTACTTCCTGATGATCATCTTCTTCACGTACTTCTACGTGGCGGTGACGTTCAATCCGGAAGAACGTGCCGATGAGATGAAGAAGTACGGTGGCTTCATCCCGGGCATCCGGCCGGGCGCCCCGACCGCGGAGTACCTGGGCTACGTTCTCAGCCGCATCACTCTGCCCGGTTCGATCTACCTCGGTATCATCGCGGTCCTGCCGAACCTGTTCCTCGAGATCGGTAACAGCGGCAACGTCCAGAACCTGCCGTTCGGCGGCACGGCCGTACTGATCATGGTCGGTGTGGGCCTGGACACGATGAAACAGATCAACAGTCAGTTGATGCAACGAAAGTACGAAGGATTCCTCAAGTGAGACTCGTTATTCTCGGCCCGCCCGGAGCAGGCAAAGGCACCCAGGCGGAACTGCTGAGCGAAGCCCTCGGCATCCCGCACATCTCGACCGGTGACCTGTTCCGCGCCAACATCTCCCAGGGCACCCCGGTCGGTATCGAGGCCAAGAAGTACCTCGACGCCGGCAACCTGGTCCCCTCCGAGATCACCGTCGACATGGTTCGTGCCCGTGTGGGCGAGCCGGATGCGGCCAAGGGCTTCATCCTCGACGGCTTCCCGCGTTCGACCGAGCAGGCCGATGCCCTCAAGGACATCCTGGCCAATCTCGACGCCTCGCTTGACGCCGTGCTGTCCTTCGTCGTCGACACCGACGTCGTCGTGGAACGCATGATGGCCCGTGGTCGTGCCGACGACACCGAAGAGGTCATCCGCAACCGGATGGACGTCTACACCAAGGAGACGTCCCCGCTCCTCGCCTACTACGGCGACGAGGTCAAGACCATCGACGCGGTGGGCGACATCCAGGATGTCCACCAGCGCGTGCTGAGCGCCCTCGGCGCCGGCGTCAACTGACACCCGACTGCGTCCGCTGATGGGTTTTCGTAAACGCAAGCGCGTTCCGTTCCGCTCCGCCGGTGAACTGGATGCGATGGCAGCAGCGGGCGCAGTCGTCGGATCGGCCCTCGTGGCCGTCCGTGACGCCGCGAAGGTGGGGGTCAGCACCCTCGAGCTCGACGAGGTCGCGGAGACCGTGATCCGCGAGGCCGGGGCCGTTCCCTCCTTCAAGGGTTACAACGGTTTCCCCGGATCGATCTGCAGCTCGGTCAACGACGTCGTCGTCCACGGAATCCCGTCGGCGGATGTCGTTCTGGCCGAGGGTGATCTCGTGTCGATCGACTGCGGCGCGATCCTCGACGGCTGGCACGGCGACTCGGCCTGGACCTTCGGGGTCGGGGAGCTGTCGCAGGCCGACGCCGAACTGTCCGAGGCCACCCGTCTCTCGATGGAGGCCGGTATCGCGGCCATGGTCGACGGCGCACGCCTCACCGACATCTCCCACGCGATCGAACTCGGTACCCGCGCCGCGGAGAAGAAGTTCGACCGGCCCTTCGGCATCGTCGACGGCTACGGCGGTCACGGCATCGGCCGCGAGATGCACATGGACCCGTTCCTCGCGAACGAGGGCGAGCCGGGCAAGGGCCCGCTGCTGGTGATCGGGTCGACCCTCGCCATCGAGCCGATGCTGACCCTCGGCACCGTGGACACCACCGTCCTCGAGGACGACTGGACGGTCGTCACCGACGACGGCTCACGAGCCGCGCACTGGGAACACACCGTCGCGGTCACCGCCGACGGTCCCCGGATTCTCACCCCGCGACCCCGCTAGTCGTCGCCGACTCGATTCTGCGACAGCCCGGAGTCTGCCGGGTTGTGAAGCTCCGCTTTATGGTGCGCATAGCGAACAACGATTGATCGCCGATCCGCTCACCCGTTGAATGGTCGTGATCGTGTAGTCGTGACCTGGCACGGTGGATGACGAGTGACGAGCAGAGAAGAGTGGGACGAGATGACGATTGTGGAACTCGGCGACGGACTGAAGGTTTCAGCCCTCGGATTCGGTGGCATGTCGCTGACCGACGTCTACGGCGCGGTGTCGGATGACGACGCCCTGCGTACCCTCACGCATGCGGTCGACAGCGGCGTGACGTTCATCGACACCGCCAACGTCTACGGTGACGGGCGCAGCGAGACCACGATCGGGAAGCTACTCAGGACTCGCCGCGACGACGTCCAGCTCGCCACCAAGTTCGGCATCGTCCGTCAGGGCGGCGTCGGACAGCGCGGGGTCCGCGGCGACCGAGAGTACGTTCGCGAGCAGGTCGAACTCAGCCTGGCACGACTCGGCACCGATCGCATCGACCTGTACTACCAGCACCGCGTCGACCCGGTGGTCCCGATCGAAGAGACCATCGGCGCGGTCAAGGAACTGGTCGAGGAGGGCAAGGTCCTGCACATCGGTCTGTCCGAGGCGACCGGTGACGAGATCCGCCGCGCGGTCAGCGTGCACCCGATCGCCGCCATCCAGTCCGAGTGGAGCGTCGTCTCCCGAGACGTCGAGCGCTTCGTGGTACCCGCTGCCCGCGAGCACGGAGTCGGCTTCGTCTCCTACTCAACCCTGGGCCGCAAGTGGCTGGCCGGGCTCCTCGACTACAACGACCTGGTCGAAGGCGATGTGCGCCTGAACATCTCGCGCTACACGCCCACCAACCTCGCGTACAACAAGCCGGTCCTCGACGAGTTCTTGCAGATCGCCGACGAGGTCGGTGCCACCGGTGCACAGCTGGCGCTGGCCTGGTTCTACACCAAGGGTCGCGAGTTCGATCTCCCTGTCGTCTCGATCCCGGGTTCACGGTTCGCCGAGCGCGTCTCGGAGAACCTGGCCGGCGTCGACGTCGCACTGACCACGCAGCAGGTCGAGCGACTGGATACGTTGGCGGCCAAGGTTCGCGGTCATCGGTCCGCTCAACCACAGTTGGTGTCCTCGGCACGCGAGTGACCCGCGACCGCGCCACTGCGGGGTGTGTATCGGCCGCCGTATTCGTGCCGGTTCCTGTCGTTGGGCGTGTGGCGGCTGATATCTCGTCGTACCGTTGACCATGCACTTCGACGTGTCGTGGTCCGCTGCTGTCCGCCGGTTGCCGTTCACCGCCGCCCTCACCATTGCGCTGGCCGTCGTCGGTGTGGCAACCGGTTCGCTCTGGGGCCGGGCCAACGACAAGTCCTGGTATCGCGACGTCGCCTTCGGCCTGCCCGCGCTGCGTGAGGGCAAGTGGTGGACACCGATCAGCTCTGCCTTCGTTGAACCCGGGCCGTGGTTGTATCTGATCGCGTTCGTGGTCGTCGTCGTCGGAATGGGTTGGGCCGAATGGCAACTCGGCACGGTCAAGGCGGTCCTGGTGGGCGTCGGCGGACATCTGGCGTCCTGCTTCCTGACCGTCGGTGTTCTGTGGCTGCTGTCGACCGAGGTCACGTCGTGGCGGTGGGCGGAGGACCTGGCCGAGTCGCGGGGCGCGGGTGTCGGCGCACTCGTCGTGTCCGCGGTCGCGGTGGCCTCGGCGACGGTTCGTTCTCCGTGGCGCCCGCGCGTGCGTGTGCTGATGGGCGCGGTCGTCGCCACCGCGTTCCTCTTCCAGGGAACTCTCGCCTCCGTCGAATACGTTCTGGCGGCCGTGATCATGCTCGTGGTGGGGGAGAAGTTCTTCGCCACCAAGGAGCGTGGCTACATGCCTCGCACCCGGCGCGAGGTCCGCATGCTGGGATGCGCCGCGCTGTTGGTGATCGCCGCGGCGAACCTGATGGTGTTCCTGTTCCCGGGGGACGGCCCGCTCGGACCGACCGACGCCGGCGACGACTCGGTGTTCACCATGCTCATCGGTCTGGTCATCAACGTGCTGATCGCCGACCAGCTACGTCGGGGCAAGCGGTGGGCCTGGTGGGTCGCGGTCGTGATCGGAGCGCTGAACGTCGTCGCGACATTCCTGACGGTGGTTCTCGTCATCTTCACCGACGTCTCGACCGAGGGTGCGGTGACATTGGGTACCACGCTGCTGTGGGCGTTGTTGCTCGCCATCCTCATCCCCGGCCGGTTCGCCTTCGCCGTCCCGTGGCGGGTGCGGCATGAGGGTGCGCCGGGTGATGACCCCGACGCCGATCCGGTGGATCGGGTGCGGGCCCTCCTCCGTGAGCACGGTGGCGGCACGATGTCGTGGATGACGACCTGGCCCGGCAACTCGTATCAGTTCTCCGACGAGGGCGAGTCGGTGGTGACCTACCAGAACCACGTCGGAACCCTGCTGGCGCTGGCGGATCCGGTGTGCGCCCCCGAACGTCGTCGTGATGCGGTGAACGCCTTCATCGAGCTCGCGGAGCGTTCGGGCGCGACGCCGTGCTGGTTCTCGATCGGGTCGTCGACGTCGGAGATCGTCACCGAACGCGGTTGGCTGAGCGTACAGATCGCCGAGGACACGATCGTCGACCTGCCTGGTCTCGAGTTCAAGGGCAAGCCGTGGCAGCATGTGCGCTCCGCCCTCAACAAGGCGGGCAAGCAGGACATCTCGATGCGCATGGTCACCCTCGCCGACGAATCCTTCGCCGTGCGAACCCAGGTGCGGGCCATCTCCGAGGAGTGGGTGGGGGACAAGGGCTTACCCGAGATGGGCTTCACGCTCGGCAGTGTGGAGGAGGCGATGGACCCGGCGGTGCGCGTCGCGCTGGCCGTCGATCCCGACGGGAACGTCCACGGCGTCCTGTCCTGGCTCCCGGTGTATGCGCCCGGCGGTGAGGTCGCCGGTTGGACACTCGACATCATGCGCCGCCGGACCGACGGTTTCGGTCCCGTCGTCGAGTACCTGATCGCGTCGTCGGCCGTGTCGTTCAAAGACGAAGGAGCGCAGTTCATCTCGCTGTCGGGTGCGCCGCTGGCCCGCACCGAGGACTTCGATCCCGAGCCGCTCGACAAACTGCTAGACGCTCTCGGTGCGGCTCTCGAGCCGTACTACGGGTTCCGGTCGCTGCACACGTTCAAGAAGAAGTTCAATCCGCGCTACGAACCGGTGTATCTCGCCTTCCGCGATGAATCCGATCTTCCCCGAATCGGTTTGGCGGTCTCGCGCGCATATCTCCCGGATGCCACCGCGGGTCAGTTGCTCAAACTCGCGGCGTCGGGCAAGGAGGCGTGACGTCGCCTGCTTGGGAGCGGTCCTGCTGATCCGTGGCGTGCAGCGCCGCGAGGTAACCGAAGACGAGCGCCGGTCCGATGGTGGCGCCCGGGCCCGCATAGGTGTGGCCCATCAGCGCGGCGGAGGCGTTGCCGACGGCGTATAGGCCGGGGATGGGGGCACCGTCCGGGGTGAGTGCGCGGGAATGCTCGTCGGTCACGATCCCACCTTTGGTGCCCAGGTCGGCCGGGACGATGCGCGCCGCGTAGAACGGCGGGCGGGTTATCTCACCCAGGCTCGGATTGGGGCGGTTGGTGGGGTCGGCGTAGTAGCGGTCGTAGGCCGACTCGCCACGATGGAACTCCGCGTCGTGACCGGTGCGGGCGGCGTGGTTGAAGGTCGAGATGGTCTCGCTCAGTGCGGCGGCAGGCACACCGATCGTGTCCGCCAGCTCGCCGACCGACCGGGCAGTGGTCAACGCACCCGAGTCGAACCACGAGGACGGCAGTGGGGCACGGGCGGGCTTCCCCGCGAACATGTACCGGTTGCGGTAGGTCTGGTCGAATATCAGCCAGCAGGGGAGGTTCTCGGCCGGGCCGTCGCCGCGTCCGTGGAGGCCGCCGAACATGCGATGGGTGGCCTCGACGTACGGCAGGGACTCGTTCATGAAGCGGCGTCCGTGTGCGTTGACGATGATGCTGCGCGGCAGAGAACGTTCGGCGAGTGCGAACCAGGGTCCCTTCGGCAACGGAATCGACGGAGCCCACCACGCATCGTCCATCAGGGCCGTCGCCGCGCCTACAGCCACCGCTGCGCGGATGCCGTCACCGGTGTTGGAGGGAACCCCCAGGGAGAGCGACGCGCCTGCCGGCGCCCGGTGGTGTTCGCTCCGCATCGATTCGTTGTGGTCGAAACCGCCACTGGCCACGACGACCCCACGGCGCGCTATGAACGACGTTCCGTCGGCGCACCGGACGCCGGTGACGCGGTCTCCGGCGCGGGTCACCTCGATGACCTCCATGTCGAGATGAACGGAAATCCCCGCTTCCCGTACGCCGACCATCAGCGAGGCGGCCAGCGCGCCGCCGAGTCCGACGATCTGAGCTCCCCGGGCCCTGGCCAGGGCGGTGCGGCCGGCGACCCTGAGCGCCCGCATCGGTCCTTGCCAGTGCCGGAGTCCGGTGCTCAGCCAACGGTAATCGGACTGCTGCACAACGACGTTCATCGGTGTTCGGGTGTAGAACGGCTGCATGGTGGCGTGATCGTGACCGAGGCGCCGGAGGTCGAACGGCCGCGGCTCGCAGGACCGGCCTCGGGCCAGGCCCCCGGGCTGTTCCGGTAGGTAGTCGCTGTAGCCGCGAACCCACTGCAGATCGAGTGCGGAGTGTTCGGTCAGGAACCGCAGTGCCTCATCTCCCCGGTCGATGTAGACGTCGATGCGCGGGTCGTCGGAACCGACGATGGCATGGAGGTAGGTGCGTGCCGACTCGGCGTCGTCGGCGGCCAGGTGGGCGCGCAGGACATCGTTACCTGGAATCCACACCCCGCCTCCGGATCTCGCCGTGGACCCGCCCCAGTGTGAGGACTTCTCCAGCAGCACCACGTCGAACCCCCGGGCGGCCGCGGTGATCGCAGAGGCCATCCCGCCCGCGCCGGACCCGACCACGATCACATCCACTTCGTTCATCGCCGCTCCTCTGATAGTAACTGTCTATGTGACAGTTACTATCACTTTTGGGGCTGGTCCCACAAGGTGGCACGATGGCTCGGTATGGGACCGTCTCTTCGCGAGAAGCAGCGCACGCAGGTGCGCCGTGACATCGATGCCGCGGCGCTGCGGCTCTTCGTCGAACGTGGCTACGACCGGGTGACGACCGACGAGATCGCGGCGGCCGCCGGCGTCTCGCCGAGCACCTACTACCGCTATGTCCCGACCAAGGAGGACCTGCTGCTGCGTCCCCTGCGTGCCAGCAGTGCGGCCATCGTCGCGGGCTTCGCCGCCCAACCCGACGGGCTCACGATCGTCGACGCACTGATCGCGGCGGTCCGTACGCAGACCGCCGATGTCGACGATGAGGAGATGCGGCAGTGGCAGTCGGTGGTTCTCGCCGTACCCGGCGTCGCGGCGAAGATGACGCTCATCGACGACGCCGACAAGGCGCGGCTCATCGAGATGGCCGCGGCGCGTATGGATCTCGACCCCGAAGCGGACTTCCGGCCGGGTGTCACAGTGTGCACGGTGCTCGCGGTGGTCGAGTACGCCTACCGTCGCTGGATGTCGGCAGAGGATCCCGACGCCTCGCTGCTCGGTGTCATCGACGCCGCGATCGCGGCATCGGCGTTCAGCCGCTGACGGCCTGGGAGCGATCAGCCGTCGCGCCGACGACCCGATCCGGCCGCGTGTAGACGACCATCGACTCGCCGCGGGAGAACCCGATCAGGGTGATGCCGAGGTCGTCAGCGAGGTCGGCGGCCAGGGAAGAGGGTGCGGACACCGCGCTCAGCATCGGGACGCCCGCCATCGCCGCTTTCTGTACCAGCTCGAAGCTGGCTCGACCCGAGACCTGAAGGACGTTGCCGCACAACGGAAGTCGGTCGGCGAGGACCGCCCAGCCGATGACCTTGTCGACGGCGTTGTGCCGGCCCACGTCCTCGCGGACGACGAGCAGTTCGCCGTCGGCGTCGAACAGGGCCGCCGCGTGGAGTCCGCCGGTCTTGTCGAAGACGTCCTGTTCGGCGCGGAGACGGTCGGGGAGATCCAGCAGGGTGTCGACGTCGACGGTCAGGGTGTCGGCGGCCGGATCGTGGGCCGAGCGGGTGTGGACGGCCTCGATGCTGTCCTTGCCGCACACACCACACGCACTCGTCATGGTGTTGCGGCGGACGACGCCGGCCGAGGGCGGCGGAACGTGGCCGGCCAGCGAGACGTCGACGACGTTGTAGGTGTTGGCGCCGGTGGAGTCGGTGCCCGCGCAGTAGCGTGCAGTGGAGTAGTCGCTGCCTACGGTGATGACGCCCTCGGAGACGAGGTATCCGGCGACGAGTTCGAAATCGTTGCCCGGGGTGCGCATGGTGACGCTCAGCTGCTGACCGCCGACGCGGATCTCGAGGGGCTCCTCGACGGCCAGGGTGTCGGCGCGTTGCGTCGGGGCCGCATCGCGTCGGATGCGGGTGACACGGCGTCGTGCGGTTATTCGTCCCACGGATTCGACCCTAGTCCTTCGACGCTAGTCATCAGACATCGAGGATCAGCGTCACAGGTCCGTCGTTGACCAGGCTCACCTGCATGTTCGCTCCGAACCGTCCGGTGGCGACCGTGGCACCAGCAGCGCGCAGAGCGTCGACGACCGCATCGACGAGCGGCTCTGCCACCGGGCCCGGGGCGGCGGCGTTCCACGACGGCCGGCGTCCCTTGGCGGTGTTGGCGTACAGGGTGAACTGGCTGATGACCAGGATCGGCGCATCGATGTCGGCGGCTGCCTTCTCGGGGCCTTCCTCGCCGTTGAAGATCCGCAGGCGCCAGATCTTGTCTGCGAGCTTCGCGGCGTGATCGGGAGTGTCGTCGTGGGTGGCGCCGACGAGAGCGACGAGACCGGATCCGCCGTCCGGGATGTCGAGCTCGCCGACGACCTCGCCGTCGACGCTCACGCGGGCTTGACTGACTCGCTGGATGACGGCTCGCACCGATCCAGGATGCCAGGCGGGCGTGGTCCATCCGCGGTGAGGTGGGACGGTTCTCGGCCGGGCGGAGAGTATCTGCCGGGAGCGAGGTTACGACCGAAGAATCCGGCGCCGACGAGCCCCACCACACCCATCGCGATCGCGGCCACGGGGAGACCGGCGACGCCCGCGATCCCGCCCACCGCGCCCGGCGCGCCGGCCACCCCGGCGTCGTGCAGCAGGCGCCACAACGACAGGAACTGTGGACGGGCGTCGGCGGGGGAGATGTCGGCGCCCACGGTCATCACCAGTCCGTTGGTGAGTCCGTTGCCGACACCCATGCCGAGCGCGACGAACCACAGGGCGGCGGGTGTGTGGACCAGCGGCAGCGCCAGCAGGGACGTCCCGAACAATGCGGTGGAGAGTATCGCCATCCCACGTCGACCCCAGCGGTCGAGGGCGACACCCGACGGGTACGACAACACCACGTCGACGGCCCCGGCCACACCGAACAGCAGGGCGGTCGTCGACGCATCCATCCCGACCCGTTCGGCCCACAGCGGCAACAACACCATCCGCGTGGCCCGCAGTGATCCGAGGGCGAAAGCGCCCGGCCCCAACCGCATCAGCGGATCACGATGACGGCGGGCGGTCGCCCAGATCGGTGCCGACGGCGTTCCCGGGGTGCGGCTCTCGGCGTCGGCCATCGTCGACATCAGCACCCCGGCGGCACCGACCGCGATCAACTGGATGACGAACACCCCGACCATGCCGGACGCAGTGGTGAGCATGGCGGCGCCCGCGAACGGCCCGACGAAGAAGCCCAGCCGATGCATGCCCGCCATTGCCGATATCGCCCGGGCCCGTCGTGCCGGATCGACCGCCGCGGTGAGATACGACTGTCTCGCCAGACCCCAGACAGCCTGTGCGAGACCGAGTGACGTCACCCCGGCGGTGAGGGTCAGCAGGGATGCGTCGACGACGCACAGTGCGGCGCCGACGAGTCCGACGACCGCGCCGATCAGCATCGACCGCTGTTCACCCACCTGCGACACGAGACGGCCGGCAGGCAGGTCTGCCATCAGTACACCGAGCCCGCCGGCTGCGACCACGAGCGCGGCGAGCGTGAGCGACGCACCGTGCGCGAGCGCGGCGAGGGGGACGACCGGTGCGGTCGCCCCCGTCGCCAGGCCCAGCAGCGACGTCGGGATGTAGACGTGGAGGACGAGTTGGCTTGTGGTGGCGCTCAACTCGCGTATTGTGCGGCGTCGGCCTCGGCGGTGAACCGGCTGGCCGGTCGCGGCAGACCGAAGTGGTCACGCAATGTGGTGCCCGAGTACTCGGTGCGGAACAGGCCGCGGCGCTGCAGGATCGGTACGACGGTCTCCACGAAGTCGGTCAGTCCGCCCGGGTAGTAGGGCGGCATGATGTTGAATCCGTCTGCGGCGCCGGTGGTGAACCAGTGCTCGATGGTGTCGGCGACCTGCTCGGGGGTGCCGGCGAACACCCGGTGACCGCGCGCGCCGGCGAGCCGGTGGAGCAGAGTGCGCAGCGTCGGCTTCTCCCGTTCGACGATGCCCGCGACCACCTGCTTGCGGCTGCGCTTGTTGCTGGTGACGTCCCCGGCGTCGCCGAAGAGTTCTTGGGGGACGGGGGCGTCGAGGTCATGACCGGACAGGTCGACGCCGATGATGCCGCGCAACTGCTTGATCCCGTAGGCGGGGACGGTGAGTTCGTTGAACTCCTGCTCGAGTGCGCGCGCCTGCGCCTCGGTGCCGCCGATGAACGGGCTGAGGCCCGGCAGGATCACCACGTGGTCGGGGTTGCGGCCGAGCTTCGCCGCACCCGCCTTGATGTCGGAGTAGAACGCGCGCCCGTGCTCGACGAGCTGGTGGGCGGTGAAGATCGCCTCGGCGTGACGGGCGGCGAAGGCCCGGCCGTCGTCGGATGCGCCGGCCTGCACCAGCACGGGATGTCCCTGAGGAGACCGTGGAGCGCTGAAAGCGCCTCGGACACTGAGGTGTTCCCCGACGAACTCAGCCCGATGGATCTTGTCGGTGTCGGCGTAGATGCCCGCCTCACGATCCACGACGACGGCGTCGTCCTCCCACGAATCCCACAGCCGGGTGGCGGCCTCGACGAACTCCGCGGCGCGGCGGTAACGATCAGCCGGATCGGGATGGGCGGCGAGGCCGAAGTTCTCGGCGGCGACCTCGGAGGAGGTGGTGACGATGTTCCACCCCGCGCGACCCTTCGACAGGAAGTCCAGACTCGAGAACAATCGCGCGAGGTTGTAGGGCTCGTAATAGGTCGTCGACGCCGTCGCGATGAGGCCGATGCGTTCGGTGGCCGCGGCGATCGCGGTCAGCAGGGTGATGGGTTCGAGGCGCCCGGCAGCGCTGTACGCGGCCTCGGTGCGCAGGGCGGGACCGTCGGCGAAGAACACCGCGTCGAACTTCGCGGCCTCCGCCTCCCGCGCGATCTGCTGGTAGTAATCCGCGTCGAACAGACGCTCCGGCTGCGTCCGGGGATGACGCCACGCGGCCTCGTGATGCCCAACGGGGTAGATGAAGGCATTGAGGTGGAGCTGACGATCGGTGGTCACAACTGATCCTTTTCGTGTCGGTGTTCGTGAGATGCGTTGTTGTGCGTAGGGTCTCAGGTCGCGTCGGCGTCGACGCCGAGTGCGCGCAGAAGTGCCTCACGGTGGCTGACGAAATCGGGGTCGCGCAGCGAGCGCTGCGGTCCGAGGGCGGTCAGGTCACGATCGGCGACGAACCGTCCCTCGTCGAGGACGAGGACGCGATCGGCCAGCGTGATGGCCTCGTCCACGTCGTGTGTGACCAGCAGGACGCCGGGCCGGTACTTCGCGCACAGGTCGCGCAGCAGGCCGTGCATCCGGATGCGGGTCAGCGCGTCCAGAGCTCCGAAGGGTTCGTCCGCGAGGAGCAGCTGCGGTTGGCGCACCAGCGATCTGGCGAGCGCCACGCGTTGTTGCTCGCCGCCGGACAGCTCGGTGGGCCAGGCGTTCTCGCGGCCGGCGAGCCCGACGTCGGAGAGTGTCCGCCGACCGGCGGCGGTTGCCCCGCGTCCGCCGAGCCCCAGGGTGACATTGGGGAGTACCCGTGCCCACGGGAGGAGCCGGGAGTCCTGGAAGACCACCGAGGTAGAGGGCGCGACATAGAGGTCGCCGGCGCCGGTGACGCCGTTGTCGAGACCCGCGATGGCCCGCAGAAGTGTGGACTTTCCGCTGCCGCTGCGGCCCAGGAGGGCGACGAATTCGCCGGCCCGGATCGTCAGGTCGATGTTGTCGAGTACGGTCCGTTCGCCGAAGCTGCGTGAGACGCCCCGGACGACAAGGACTTCGGGTGCGGATTCAGGTGCATCGGCGGAGGTCTCCGCCCGATCGATCAGCTGCCCAGTGACTTTCGCCATGACAGTGCCCTCCTCTCGACGGTGCGGACGACGGTGTCGCCGACGAGACCGAAGACGGCGTAGACCACGAGCCCCACCACGACGATCTCCAGCTGTCCGTAGAGACGGGCCTGGTTCATCAGGTAGCCGATGCCCTCGGTCGCGTTGACCTGTTCGACGACGACGAGCGCGAGCCACGAGATCGTCACGGCCAGTCGCAATCCGGTGAAGAACCCGGGTACCGCACCCGGGAGGGCGACGCGTCGGATGAACGCGGTCCGGGACAAGCCGACGGTCTGCGCGAGTTCGACGTGGCGGATGTCCACGCCGCGCAGCTGGGCGTGGGTGTTGATGTAGACGGGGATCATCACGCTGGTCGAGATGATGATGATCTTCATGGCGTCGCCGATGCCGAACCACATGATGGCGAGCGGGATGATCGCGAGTGTCGGGATCGCTCGTTTGATCTGGATCGGGCCGTCGACGATCGATTCGCCGATGCGGCTCAGCCCCGAGATCAGGGCCAGGACGACGCCCACCCCGACGCCGATGACCAGCGAGATGGCGGCGAGCCGCAGGGAAGCGAGGATGTTGGTCGGCAGGCGGCCGTCCGACCAGAGTTCGACCGTGGTCGACCAGATGGTCGACGGCGCGGGAAGTGTTCGCGGGTCGATGAATCCGGTCGCCGACCCGATCACCCAGACCGCCACGAGGATTGCGGGACCGATGAGCCAGCCGAACGGGATCGGTCGTCCGGGCCCGAGGCGACGCGTCTTTCCGGTGCGGTGTTCGAGATGGGCGGTCTGCGGGGCCGGGTCGATCGTCGTGGTCGGTCCGACCGCGGTGCCGGCGTCCGTCTCCGGTGCGATCGTCGTCATTGCTTCACCTGCTCGGAGGCGCGGTCGACGCCTGCTGCGGCCGCGGCCTCTTCGATCACCGGGGCGAAGCGAAGGTCGAAGAGATCGGCGGCGGACACGGGTTTCGGCAGCTCGCCGGCCTTCTCGATGACGTCGATGGTGTTCTGCTGCGTCGAGATCAGCGTGTCGTCGAGTGCCGGGATGCCGGTGGTGCCGGTGGATTCGAGGATTCGCCAGCCGTCGTCGTCGGTCACCTTCTGGTCGCCGACGTAGTAGGCCTTCACCCATTCCGCGGGGTGCGTGTTGATCCAGTGGAAGGAGTTGACGAGGACACCGACGAAGTGGCGTAGCGCGGCGGCCTTGGCCGGGTCGGTGAGCGACTCTCCCCGGGCATAGAAGTAGGAGAGTCCCTCCGACGTCCGTCCGACGGCCGCGGGGTCGAGGAACGACGCCCCGTCGCGCGAGTAGTCGCGGAGGTAGCGGGTGAGACGTGGCTCGTTGAGCGGTGCGACGTCGACCTCGTCGGCCCCGAGTGCCTCGGAGAACTCGACGAGCTGCAGCCGCACCAGGGTCACGTCATCGGTGGTCAGCCCGGCGTTCTGCAGAGCCCGGAGAACAGCCACCTGCTGAGCGGTGCCCTCGGCATAGGCGATTCGCTTACCCCGCAGGTCGGCTCCGGTGCGCAGGGTCGGGGCAGCCTTGGGGCTGGTCGCGAAACGGTACGAGTCCGGCTGGACCTTTCGCGCCAGGATGATCGGAACCTGTTGCCCGGTGAGATGTGCGTGGATCGGCGGGACGTCACCGACCGGTGCGACGTCGGCGGTGCCCGCGCGGAAGGCCTCCAGCACCGCGGGTCCGCCGGTGAAGTTGGCGAATTCGACCTTGTACGGCAGGTTTTCGCCGTTGCCGCTCGCGGCGAGGAGGTTCTGGACCAGGTTCTGCTGGTCGGCCACCACCAGGGTGGTGCCCGCCGGGATGTCGGTGGGGAGCGTCTTGCTCAGGTCGACCTCGGAGTCCGACGGACTGCACGCCGACGCGAGGACGACGGCGGCGAGAGTCGCGGCCGTGGCGAAGACCTTGGTGTACAGAAAGCGTCGTCGTCGGCGCCGCGTTCCGTGCGTACCGGCTGGAGGCGGGATGTCGTGAGAGGGCAGCGATGAGGACACGAGTGGGCTCGATTCGTCGATGATGTGCGCGATGTCCTCACGCTGTCATCGACGACCGGTCAACCCAATGGTTATGCGCGCGGTGGAGATTAGTTCCGTTGGCGCAGAACGACTATCGCTCTACACGATCAGAAAGGCGAAACTGCTTGATCTCGATCTCCCCGTCGAAGGCGTACGGGGTGGCCGCGGGCTTGCATCCCTTGAACGAATCGGTCGGCGCCGGGCCGTTCACCCCGACCTTGTTGTCGTCCTCGCCTGAGCCCTTCCGGACGGTGATCTGCACGGCGAGGGCCTCGCTGAGTCCCGCGGGGATGAGGTTGGGATCGGTGGCCGCGATCGGGTAGACCAGCGACGCCGTGTTCCCGTCGGTGTGGATGCACGTGATCGGCCCCTTGACCTTGAAGGGCAGGGGATTGTCGTCGTCGCCGGCCAGGAGTGTTGCGACATAGGTGCCGGTGGTCTTGCCCTTGTCGTCGGTGACGCCGTCGGCCGTGATCTCGAGGACCTCGAGGTCCGGGGCGATCTCGAGTTCGCCGGAGATCTTCAGCGACTTGGTTTCGGCTGCGTCGGCCGGCGCGGCGACGCCGATGGACGCGAATACTGCGGCGGCCGCCAGCCCCGAGGCGGCGAGAGTGCGTGTTCGGAATGCGGTCATGACAAGCTCTCCTTCTTCTCGACCCCGTACTGATCACCCCAACCCGCCTCACCGTAAGAGCGTGTTTCGGCGACGATGGGGAGTTGTCACCCAGTCGTTGCCGTTCTGTGCCGAAAATTCTCCGCGCACCGGGCAATTCGGGCGTCTGGTGGCCCCGGTGCGAGCGAGGTGAGTGTCGCTCAGTTGAGCGCGAACGTCACCGTGACCGTGAAGGTCAGCTCCTGTTGTCCGGGCTCGATGGGGACGGGTGCGGCGGCGACGTCGCGCTCGAAGGTGCCGGGGGAGGCGGGCTGTTCCTGACCGCTCGTCGTCTCCTTGATGGTCAGCACCTTGCCGAGTGAGTCGTCGGCGAGGGAGGCGTACTGCTCGGCGCGGCCGCGGGCGTCGTCGAACGCCGCCGCGCGCGCCTGCTCGAGGAGTTCCGAATCGTCGTCGATCGCGAATGCGACGTTGCTGATCCGGGTGTTGTCCCCGCCTGCGGTCGCCGCGGCGCTCAGGACCGCGGAGGCCTTGGAGAGGTCGCGGATGGTGACGCGGATCGAGTTGGTCGCCACGTAGCCGCTGATCTGGCTGGAACCGCCGGGGACCGGACTGGAGTACTGCGGACTCACCGACACCTGCTGGGTGGCGACGTCCTTGCGGTCCACGCCGGCGTCGACCACCGCGTCGGTGACCGCGCGGATCTTCTCGCTCGTCTCGTTCAGTGCGGTGGTCACGTCGCCGGCCGTCGACTCGACGCCGATGTCGGCTCGCAGGGTGTCCGGGGCGCCGCTGACCTGACCGGACCCGACGACGGTGACCGAGCGTTGCTGGTCGACGGCGCCGTCGCTGCCGCACGCGGTCAGTGCCAGCACGGCCGCGAGGGCCCCCACGAATCCGACTCGACGGATGTCCATGCTCATCGTCCTCATTTCTCGATCGGGTCCCGCATCAGCAGCGCGAGCAGCCAGCCGACTACCGACACGACGATGGCGCCGAAGATCGCCGACCAGAAGAAGTCGTCGACCTCGAGGCCCCAGTGAGTGGTGTTCCGGGTGATCCACGCGGTGATCTCGAGTATCAGCGCATTGATGACGATGTGGATGAGCCCCAGCGTCAAGATGTAGAAGGGGATCGAGATGATCTGCACGATCGGCTTCACGAAGGCGTTCAGGAGGCCGAAGATGACGGCCACGACCAGCGCGACCCCGACCTTCTCGGCGGTCGTCGACCCTCCCACGAACTCGATTCCCGGGACGATCAGCGTCGCCACCCACAACGCCACCGCGGTGAACACGGTGCGGACCAGAAATGCCAGCATGCGCAACAGTGTGCCAGCCGCAGTCGCCGAAGGCGGTTTCCGGCACGTACTCCGGCATGGATCGTCAGTCGAACGTGAGACCGCCGCCTGCGTCGACCGATACAACAGCCGTTCCGATACAGGTGGACACAGAGCACATCGTATGGTCGACCCCGAGTCGACCGGTACCCGCGTACCACTCGACGTCGGAGGGAGAGGTAGCAGTGGGCCAGACCATCTATCGGGCGCGGCCCACCGCCAGGCTGTCCGCGAACCGTTTGATGTCGCCGATGGCAACTTCGTGTGCGTTGCGAGCCGACTTCGGGAAGATGGTCTCGGCCGCATGGGTGATGCCGAGGTTGACCCGGCCGTAGGCGGGTACCCCGGCCGTCAGGAGCTTTCGGTAGTACGCTGTGCCCTCGTCGCGCAGGGGATCCAGTTCGTTCACCGAGATGACATGCGGGGGCAATCCGCGAAGGTCGTCGGTGGAGGCGAAATATGGCCAGCACAAGGGATTCTCGGCGTTATCAGAACCGGGATCGTAGGTGGCGGCCAGGACGTCGAGTCGTGTGCACGAGGCAAAATATCCGTCGTTCTCGATCATCGACGGGAGTTCGCGGAGTTTTCGCTCGTCATCCCAGGAGTAGCCGCCACTGATGAAGGGAACCATCGCGTAGACGCCGTCGACCCTGTCGATGATGCCGTCCCGCTTGGCTTTCAGTGCGGTGGCGAGGGCGAGGTTGCCGCCCCCGGACTCGCCCTGTAACACGATCGCCGAGATGTCGAGTCGCCCACGCTCGTCATGCAGCCAGGAGAGTGCACTGACACAGTCGTTCAATCCGGCCGGAAACGGATTCGGGCCGCCGCGTCCACCGGCATTGCGGAAGTCCACGGCGATCGCGACCACGCCGGCGCGGGCCAGTGCGGTGCACCAGCGTCGGTGTACCACGTTGTCGACCGACAGCATGGTCATACCGCCGCCGTGGAGGTACGCGACCCCGGGCAGCGTCTCGGTGACATCGGCAGGGCGGTAGATGTGCAAGGAGATGTCGTTGCCGTCGACGCCGGTGATCGTGCGGATCGTGTGGTCGATGCCCGAGTCGTCATCGGGTGGCGCTTCGTGGAGGGCGGCGTAGAACGCTTCGAAGCCTTCCTCGGTGGCTGCCACCGCAGCCAGGCGGTCGGCGGGGGAGCTGTTGCGGTCCACCGGTGCCGGTCCGCTGTTCCCGGCGAACCCGTAGGCCGATAATGTCGCCAGGAGCACTGGATCTGTCCGCGGATCGGAAGACAGATCGGTGTCCGGGTCAGCCAGTCTGCCCGTCGGACGGGCCATCGGCGCGGCAGTCATCTCTTCACCTTCCGGAGTCGGGTGCACCCTCACGACAGCACGAAACCTTGGTACCCGTTCGCCTCGATATCGCGCAGACGTTTGCCGTATTCGACCACCCCGGCGGGATAGATACCGAAGCTATGTCCCTTCCCCTCGGTCGGGGTCCAGAACCAGGATGCCTTGGTCTCCGTGTACAGAGTCATACCGACGACCTGCGCCACATGATCGGACCACGCGTCGCACGCGTCTTGGGTGGCCTCGATGGTGGTGTAACCGTTCGCCCGCATATGTCGCAGCAGAGTGTCGAGGAAGAGGGCCTGATGCTCAATACACCGGGGTATGTTGCCGCCCATGGCTTGTGGTCCGCCGAGCATCAACAGGTTGGGAAAGCCGTGGGTGCCCAAACCGGCGAGGGTGTTCGGCCCGTTGTGCCAGGCCTCGGTAAGCCTGAGCCCGTCTCGTCCCCGGATGTCTATCTTGTCGAAGGCGCCGGTGACCGAGTTGAAACCGGTCGCGAAGATGATGACGTCGAACTCGAAATCCTGCTCGGTGGTGCGTATTCCACGCTCGGTGATCTCGACCATCGGCGTGGCAGTCGTGTCGACGAGTTCCACGTTGTCCTGGTTGTAGACATCGTAGTAGCCGGTTTCATAGGGCGGCCGGCGCTGGCCGAATCCGTGATCGGCCGGGATCAGCTTCTCCGCCACTGCCGGATCCTTGACGCGTTCGCGGATCTTGTTCGCGAGGAAGCCCGAGAACTCGGCGTTCAGCTCCTTTGTCCGGATCACTTCGATGAAGTTGGTGTACAACCGTGCGAAACCTCGACGGCGAAACAGCATCTCGTACCACTCGTGACGTTCTTCGGCGGTGTAGTCGTTCGCCGAGGCCATGATCGATCCGTGGACGAATCCGCCACGCGTAGAACGCGTCTTGGCCCAGATCGCGTCGTACTCGCCCTTGATCTCTGCCATTTCCAGCGGGGTGATCGGTTCGTTGTTCAGGGGTGGGCACCAATTCGGGCTGCGCTGGAACACCGTGAGCGAGCCGACGGTCGGCCCGACGGCGCTGATCGTTTGCACACCGCTCGATCCCGTGCCGACCACGGCAACCCGCTTGCCGTCGAGTTCGGGCCCGTCCGCAGGCCAGCGTGCGGTATGCACGGAGATGCCTCGAAATCGCTCGCGTCCTGGGATATTCGGATACTTGGGGTCGGAGAGGATGCCGATGCCGGTCATCAGGAACCGTGTCCGGTACCGATCGCCGGCGGTGGTGGTGACGAGCCAGGTGTCGTCTGTACAGTCGAAGTGCGCGGATTCCACGGTGGTCTGCATCCGCATGTACGGCCGCAGTCCGAGCGTGTCGACGACGTAGTTGAAGTAGCGCTCGTTCTCGGGCTGGCCACAGAAGTGTTCGGACCAGTCCCATCCTTCGCGGAGTTCGCGGGAGAAGAAGTACCCGTAGCTGTAACTCTCCGAGTCGAGCCGGGCGCCGGGGTACCTGTTCCAGTGCCAGGTACCGCCGACGCCGGTTGCGGCATCTACCGCGATGGCATCGAAACCGGCGGCACGCAGGCGGTGCAGCGCCTCGATGCCTGATACGCCGCAGCCTATGATGAAGGCGTCGACGAGCGTTTCCGGAGACGTGACCGTGTGACTGTCCGTTGCTTCTGATCGAGTCATGTTGACGTCCTTCATTTCTGGGATATCTGCGGCCGCTGACAAGCCTCGGCGTATTCCGCCCGTAGTTGCTGCACGATGTCGTGCGTTGATGGGGTGCCGTCGATGAATTCGATACTCTGGCCGGCGCTCCAGATGTTGCGCCACGGGGTGATGCCCTCCGGAAGATGATCGCTGTTGAGTGTGCCTCGCGGTTCCGGCAAAGCGTCGGGGTCGAGTCCGGCTTCGATGAGTGAGGTGGCCATCCAGTTCGCGGGTACACCGGAAATACCGTTGGTGTAGCGGAGATCGCTCGACGAATCGGATATGAGCAGTTGTTTGTATCGGTCGGCGGCGAGCGATTCCTGGGCGGCGATGAAACGGGTACCGACGTAGGCCAAGTCCGCGCCCAGGATCTCCGCGGCGCGGATAGCGGAACCATGTCCGACCGCGCCTGCCAGGACGATGGTGCCGTCGAAGATCTGACGCAGCCGGGGGATGAGGACCAGGTGGCTGAGCGTGCCGGAATGTCCTCCGCCGCCCGCGCCGATCGCGATCAGGCCGTCCACCCCGGCCTTGATCGCCTTCTCCGCGTAGTAGAACGACGTGACGTCATGGTAGACGACGCCACCCCGATCATGGACGCGCTCGGCGATTCTGGCCGGATTCCCGATCGCGCTGATGATGATCTCGACACCGTGCCTCTGGCAGACGTCGAGGTTCGTGGCCAGTTCGTCGTCATCCATCCGTGCGGCAAGGTTCACCGCGATGGGCCCGACCCGCGCGGTCGGGTCCTCGGACAACCGTTCGTCGATCGCTTCCCGAATGCTGCGCAGCCACGAGTCGAACTCCTCGAGGGTTCGGGCGTTCTGGCGGGGCAGGGCGCCGACGACCCCGTTCAGGCAGGCTTCACGCACCAGGTCGGGTCCGCTGACCAGAAACATCGGCGAACAGATCACCGGAAGGGTGAGCCGATCGCGGACGGGAGTGTCAAGAGCCATGAGCGTCCTTCGCTTCGACGTTCCGACCTTTCCTTGACGACTAGTCAACCGGTCGGCTACTTTTGGACACTACTACGGCGAGAGTCTTCTTGGCTAGTGTTTTTACGACAGACAGTCTGGATTTATCACGTTGCGCGTGAACATCTTTCGCTCATCGGCGCGCGCGGCATCCTGCATCGAAGGAGAACCCATGGAGTTCGGTTGGACTGATGCCGAAGAAGAGTTCCGCGCTCGGATTCAGCATGCCTTTGCGACACACGCCCGTCCGGGATGGACCCATCACGACCGGGACATGCCGACCGCCAAGGATCGTGATGACTCGATTGCCTTCTGCCAGGCCCTGGCGAAGGAGCAGTTGCTGACCCCGCATTGGCCGGAGGAGTACGGCGGACGTTCGGCCTCCGGTTGGGAGCAGGCGATCCTGGGCGAGGAGGCCTGGGGCAGCGGTGAGCCCCGCGGCCCGCAGTACATGAACGTCAACTGGATCGGGCCCGCGATCATCTACGCGGGCACCCAGGAGCAGAAGGATTATCACCTGTCCCGCATCGGACAGGGAAACGTCTTGTGGTGTCAGGGTTTCTCCGAGCCGGATGCCGGATCGGATCTCGCCTCGTTGCGTACCGCAGCGGTCCGCGACGGCGACGAGTACGTGGTGAACGGCCAGAAGTGCTGGACGTCGTACGCCCACGAGGCCGAGTACATCTTCCTGCTGTGCCGGACCGATCCGAAGGCCGAGCGGCACGCGGGTATCTCGATCCTGTTGGTGCCCATGAACACTCCCGGTATCGAGGTCCGGGAGATCCCCTCGCCGTATGCGGCCCACCTGGTGCACGAGGTGTTCTTCACCGATGTGCGGGTTCCGGTGAGCTGCCGCCTGGGGCCGGAGAACGAGGGTTGGACGACCATCATGACCGTGCTGGCGAATGAGCGCGCGGGCTGGGTCACTCACGAGAACACCTTCCGCCGCCTGGACACCCTGCTCGATCAGCCCGACATCGATGCCGCCGATCCGGACACCGCGGCGACCGCGGGCCGCGCCTACGCGATGGCCGAGGCGACCAAGATGCTCAACTTCCTCGCCATCGATGAACGAGAGAACACCGAACCCGGCAAGCGCCGCACCATCGCGCCGGTCGGTCAGGCTGCGCTCGGACTGCTCGAACCCGCCGTCGGTTGGGCCATTCACGAGATATCCGGCATGGAGGCGCTCGACGTGGACTCGATCGCCGGCCGCTCGATGGTCAGCATGACCGCCAGCCCGATCGCCGCGGGCGCCATCGAGATCCAGTTCAACCTGATCGCCAAACAGACTCTGCAACTGCCCAAGGAAGGACGCCCGGCGTGAAACTCTCCATGAGTCAAGAACAGTCCGACATCGTCGAGGCCGCGGTCAACGCGGTCCGGCGGGCGATCGTTGATCTGCCCGAGGACGATCAGGGCCGTGCAGCCCTGACCGCACTTCGTGATGGTGGATTCCTCGACCTGGCCTCGACGGCTGGTGCACTCGAGGCGATGCTGGTCGCCGAGGCCATCTCCCGGGAGGGCGTGCTGGCCCCGGTTGGTGCCCGACTCCTGGTCGGCGATGCGTGCGGGCTGGGCGACGACGTCCTGGTCGTCGGATTGATCGAGGGACGATCATCGTTGGTTCGGTACGGCGCCGACGCGGATGTGTTCATCGGCGTCGACGGCGACAATGCGTTTGTGGCACAACGCGAACAGGCCACGGTCACCCCACTGTCCGAGGGCGTGGGAACACCGGTGGCCCGCGTGCGGATCAACGATTCGACGCCACTGCCGGCCGAGCAGTCAGCCGCGGTGGCCCGCCGGTGGCGAATCGCGATGGCGGCAGAGGCGGCAGGTGCGATGGCCGGTGCGATCGCGCTGACCGTCCCGTATGTCTCGCAGCGCACGGCATTCGGCCGCGCGCTCGGATCGTTCCAGGCGGTGCAGCATCGGCTGGCCCGGGCGGAGGTCTTCGCGCAGGGCACGAGCTGGCTCACCCGGCATGCGGCCTGGGCTGACGGCGACGACTACCTGGCCGCAGCCGCCGCGACCTACGCCTGCATGGCGGCGATTCAGGTGTACGAGAACACACATCAGGTGACCGGCGGTATCGGTATCACCACCGAACACGGACTCGTCCGGCATACTCGCCGCCTGGTCGGCCTGCAGCGCGAACTCGGAGGGGCCAACGCGCACGCGCGGAGGGTCACCGCGGCCCGGCAGGCGGCCCGGACGCCCTCTGCGGCTTCCGGCCATGTTGCCTGACGCGGCCGAGGATCTCGTCCTGTGCCATCAGGACGGACATGTGCGCACCCTGACGCTCAATCGTCCGGAACGGATGAACGCCACCACACCGGCGATGCGCCGACGCTTCTTCGCTCTCCTTCAGGAGGCCGAAGAGGATTCCGGAGTACGTGCCGTCGTGGTCGCCGGCACCGGGCGGGGGTTCTGGCCGGGCGAAGACTATGCGGAACTGGCACGCGTCGATTCCGCTGCCGTCGCCCGGCTGAAAGCGGGGCCTTCCTACGACTTTCCGATGACGATGACGACGCCGATCGTCGCCGCGGTGAACGGTGCCGTTGCCGGTGTGGGCCTGTCGTTCGCTCTGCAGGCCGATATCCGCGTCGCCGCCCGCGGCGCGAAATGGGCAGTGCCCTTTGCCTCCCTCGGACTTGTCGCCGAAGCCGGCCTGTCGTGGCTGCTGCAACGGCATGTATCTCGCGGTGCGGCTCTCGAACTCCTGTTGACAGCCGAGCCGTTCAGTAGCGAGGACGCATACCGGATGGGCATCGTCCAGCACCTTGTGGATGCTGATGAGGTTCTGCCCACCGCCCAGCGGATCGCCGACCGGATAGCGCGCAACGCGCCGTTCTCGATCCGGAACATCCGTGAGCAGGTACTGCTCGATGCGACGCGTCCATGGCGCGAGGCCTATGACGACGGCTCACGCCGCGCGGTGATCAGCCTCGGCCGCGACGACTTCCGGAAGGCCGCCGCCGCAGCAAGGGACAAGCGCCAGTTCACTTTCGAAGGAGATGACGGTGACGATCACTGACGGAAGTCTCGACGCACTCTTCGCGCCCGCGAGCGTTGGTGTGATCGGCGCATCCGACGATTCGGCGCGTATCGGTGGTCGGGTGCTCGCGCGTTTTCTGGAACACTTCTCCGGCCCGGTCCATGCGGTGAACGCGAACCGTGATGTGGTGCAGGGCCATCCGTGTCATCGGTCGATAGCGGACATGCCCGATGTTCCCGACCTCGTGGTGATCGCGCTGCCCGCGCATCTCGTCCCCGATGCCGCCGAGGAACTCGGCAAGCGGGGATGTCGTGTCGCGATTGTCTTCTCGTCTGGATTCGCCGAGTCGGGCGCGGAAGGCAAGCAGCTGCAGGATCGGCTCGGAGAGATCGCCGAACGCTCGGGGATGCGTATCATCGGACCCAACTGTGTCGGAGCCATCAGTGTCCCGTCCGGTGTGCTGGCGACCTTCGCCGATCTCCAGGCCACGGTGTTGCCATCGGCGGGATCCGGGGTGGGGATCGTCAGTCAGAGCGGAGCTCTCGGCTCGGTGTTCTTCCACGCCGCTGATGCGATCGGATTGCCCGTGTCGTACCTGTGTACCACCGGCAACGAGGCCGATGTCAGTGCTGCCGAGGTTATTTCGACCCTGATCGAACGCCCGGACGTGCATGCCGTCATGGTCTATCTGGAGGCTCTCAGTGATCCTGAGGTTCTCTACGCGGCAGGTCGCCGCGCTCTGGCACTGGGCAAGCCGATCGTCGTCCTCAAGGTCGGCGTGTCTGCGTCCGGAGCCCGGGCAGCAGCAAGTCACAGCGGGTCACTGGCTGCGCCGGACCGCTTTGCGCAGGCCCTCCTGGATCGGGCGGGGCTCATCCGAGCGCACTCGCCCACCGAGCTCGTGAACGTGACGGCTGCGCTGGCGGGAGGGCGATTCCCTGCCGGTGACCGGGTTGCGGTGATGACACTGTCCGGCGGAGTGGGCATCATGATCGCCGATGCGCTCGAGCAAGGTGGTTTGACGCTGCCGCCGACCGGCGACGCGACGGCGCGACAGATCGAGAAGCTGATCCCGGAATATGGATCTGCGCACAACCCGATCGACTACACCGCCAATGCCGTCAACGATCCGGCGGGATTCGGCGAGATTCTCGATGCGGTCGTCAGCGACGACGACTTCGACATGGTCATCATCAGTGGACTGGCGATGGGGAACTTCGATGACAATGTCGCCGCCATCAAGCGGGCTCGCGATTCGGTGTCCAAACCCGTCATCGTGTCGGTGTCGGGCGCCAACTCGGTCCGTGTCAACAGGCATGGTGTACCGTGCATCCCGGATTCGGTCCAGGCCGCGAATGCGCTTGTCGCCCTGAAGCTGTATGCCGATCATCGGTCGCGCCCGGAGAGTGAGGCGCCTCTGCTGAGCGCGGGTGCGTCGCCGGGATCTGCGAACCGCACTCTGGGCGCTGACGAGACGCGAAAGTTGTTGAGTCGCTTCGGGATTCCGGTGGTGCGCGAGGTCGGGGCGGAAGGTGAGGAAGCTGCGGTGCGCGCCGCAGAGGCTGTCGGTTACCCGGTGGCGGTGAAGCTCGATCCTGCAGTCGCGGAACACAAGACCGAGATCGGTGGCATTCGGTTGGATGTGCGGACCGCCGACGAGGTCCGATCGGCGGTGGCAGCCATGCAGAACGCGGCCGGCTGTGCAGGTGATGTGCCGGTGGTGGTCCAGCAGATGGTCGGGCGCGGTCTGGAACTGACCGTGGGAGCCGTCCGCGACGGTGCGTTGGGTCCGGCGGTCCTGGTCGGGTTGGGCGGAGTACTCGTCGAGGTCGTGGACGAGATCGAGATGTCCCTGGTGCCGGTGAACGCGGCGGATGCGCAGCGGATGGTACGTGTGCTCTGCGCCGGCCGCTTGGCTGCCGGCACACGTGGGCTGGACGAGGCTGCCGTCCTGGACGTCGCCGCGGTGGTGACATCGATCAGTTCCTTGATGGCGCAGTGCCCCGAGGTGGTCGAGATCGACGTGAATCCCTTGATCCTCAGCAGTGCCGGACTCGTCGCCGTGGACGGACTGATCCGGGTGGCCGACTCTGCGGTGCGTTGAGGTCTATTACAATGTGGAATCGGCCGAGATGGGGACAAGACGGAGCGTTCAAATGTGCGTGGTGACAGCGTGACGCCACCGAAGACGCAGCGTACCAAAGTAACTGTCACGGATATCGAAGCAGCCTTCGCGCGCAGCTTTCTCGTCAACGGCTACCGCGGCACCAGCGTCGATGCGGTGGCGAAAGAACTCGGTGTTCCGAAAGGAAGTATCTTCTACCACATCGGCACCAAGGAGGCCGTGTTCTTCCGTGTGCAGATGGCCGGTATGCGTGAGTTCACGAACCGTTTGCGGGACATCGCCAACACCAGCGAACCCGCGGAGATCCGTCTCCGGGAAGCGATCCGAGACAGCGTGCGCCGCGTCGATCCAACGGCAGGACCGCTTTTCGCCATGAGCCGCGACAACCACCATCTACCTCCCGAGCATGCCGCGGAGTTGGAGGCGGTCCGACGCGAGTATCAGGCGCTGTTCACCGGGATCGTCGAGGATGGGGTCGAGGCCGGAACATTCCGGCGACAAGAACATCTCAAGGTCGTGATCTTCGGCATTCTTCGCTTCATCGGACTCGTGCGGGACTGGTATCGGGCCGATGGCGAGCTGTCGCTCAACGAACTGGCGGACGTTTACTGGGCGTTCATCTGCCGCGGCCTCGGACATGAGGTCGAAGGCTGAGGGACCGCGCGGAATCGCGTTGCCTCGGGGTCCGCGTTTGTCGATGCGGTACGAAGGACTTCGGACATCTCTCCATGCCGCCGGATTGGCGAGCCAACTTGTTCGAGGACGGCAGTGTGGATCTGGTGGCCGAACGCGACGATGGCCGGCATGACGCTTCACGCTGACGGGCGTCCGCAGCGCTGATCACATGCGGTGAATCGCATCAGCGGGCGTGGGAGACCATGGAGTTGAGAAGCCGGCGATGTCGGTCGATCAGTGGTGGATGGCCGTGTTCACCTACTGCTGAACCCTGCCGGGATTCGGATACACCGCGTTTCCCGTCGATGTGCATTCGCGACGACTATTGGGCTGGCGGGTGATGACTGACAACACGACACCGGTGAAGATCAGCGTCCTTGAGACAGCGTTGTTGACCCGACGTCAATCTGTTCGCACTTCACCGCAACAGGATTGGTGCACCGTGGTGACGCAGCGCTCCGCCAAATGTCCAGCCCCACAGCACGATCCGCGATGTGTCGACATCGCCGAGTGTTCGAGCGAACGCGATGGACGCGGGCCGGTCGCCCGAGTTTGCCGCGTTTGACGGCTGTCGGTGACGCTTCCCGAACCATCGGTCGAGACGCGCCAGTTGTTCGGCAGGGGCGCGCTCACCCGGTAGCCGGTCGCCGGCAGGCAACCGGCCCGGCAATACCCCGTCCACGATCTGATCGAAGGCGCTCTCTGCCACCCTGCATGTGGAGGTTTCTCGAATCCGCCGAACACCACGCCAAATAGGTCAGTTGTCAGGTGGCGACACCGGTTCTGGACGCTTCGCCGCCGAGCACGGTGGGAATGCGCCCATCTGAAGGTCACACCTGACTGGTGCATCATCTCCACGGCCTAGGGCCATTACGCCAATGTGGAGCCATGTGGAGATGGAGCCGCAAGCCTGCACGGTGATCAACCGCGGACCCGAGGACGGTGGCCAACGCCGCGAGCACTCGGTCCAGATCGGTGCGCCAGACATTGCGCCGTCGACGACACCTGCGGTCAGCACCTTGTTCGATAGCCCCGGGCTGCTGCCGCGGTCTCGACCGAGCCGTCGACGACGTCGACCAAGCTACGGTCGAGCCGAGTCCACGGCTACCGGGCTGAACGTACAGATACCGACGTGCTTCTTCGTTCGCACGACAGGCGTGATCGGCCGCGATACGTTGAGTGCCGGCATGCCGTAACCGTGCCCCGTCCGGTGCCGGGAACGGTGTCGCGAGCCAGGTCGCAGACAAGCTCGATCGTCGCACGGTCGGCCTGATCGAGTTAGTCCAGACTGTCGTTAAAAGTGCCCACGCCATGCGCTCCTTCTCGCCGTTGGGGACGCATTTGGACTGTTCTCGCAGTTCGCGTAACATGGAACGTCGGTACGTCTCGCGTGCCGGCATCCGCGTGTCCCCACGCAGGTCCGGCCGCGTCGCACCGGGCGCAGGTCCTCGCGGACCGGTGCCCACACCCTAACGGACAAACACTGATTCAACCGGGCCGACGACGCCGCACCATCCGGGTGTCGCGAGAAGGCCAGGATCGCGGAGGACATGGCGAAGAAAGACGGGGCCATCGAGGTCGAGGGTCGAGTGATCGAACCCCTGCCCAATGCGATGTTTCGCATTGAGCTGGAGAACGGACACAAGGTTCTCGCCCACATCAGCGGCAAGATGCGGCAGCACTACATCCGCATCCTGCCCGAGGATCGGGTCGTCGTGGAACTCTCGCCCTACGACCTTGCTCGTGGGCGGATCGTGTACCGCTACAAATAAGACTTTCCCGGCACTCCCGGGAGAAGACTTCCCGGACATCCGTCTGGGAGGAGACCGACACCCACGTGTACGGCCGCGTTTCGGCGTGCGCGCGGGCGAGCCGAGCAGGAGAGATTGACGTGAAGGTTCAGCCGAGCGTCAAGCCGATCTGCGAGAAGTGCAAAGTGATCCGCCGCAACGGCCGGGTCATGGTGATCTGCGAGAACCTGCGTCACAAGCAGCGTCAGGGCTGATCACGCGCACCCCTCCGGGTCGCTTGAGTCAGAACAACTGAAAACCGACAACTGAAGAACAGAAGACCTCTCAGCACCAGCGGCGACAGACGAGTCACCGCCTACCTCCGGATCAGAGGCCGGAGCCCGCGAGGTGTGGACACACGGTTCACACACAGCTCACGGGACGGACTGGGAGAAGACCTCTGGAAACCGAAAAGGAAATCCGCCACATGGCACGTGTTGCTGGTGTGGATCTCCCCCGCGAAAAGCGGCTGGAGATCGCACTGACCTACATCTACGGAGTTGGGCGTACCACCTCCAAGGAGATCCTGGCTGCCACCGGTCTGTCCGCAGACCTCCGCGCCAAGGATCTCACCGACGCAGACGTCGCAAAGCTGCGTGAGTACATCGAGGCCTCGGTGAAGGTCGAGGGTGACCTGCGACGCGAGGTGCAGGCCGATATCCGTCGCAAGATCGAGATCGGCTGCTACCAGGGTCTGCGCCACCGCCGTGGACTGCCCGTCCGTGGACAGCGCACCAAGACCAATGCCCGCACTCGTAAGGGCCCGAAGAAGACCATCGCCGGGAAGAAGAAGTAATGCCTCCGAAGTCACGTAGCGCAGGCCCCAAGAAGGGCACCCGCCGTCGCGATAAGAAGAACGTCCCGCACGGCCACGCACACATCAAGTCGACGTTCAACAACACCATCGTGTCGATCAGCGACCCCAGCGGAAACATCATCAGCTGGGCGTCGTCGGGCCACGTCGGTTTCAAGGGCTCGCGCAAGAGCACCCCGTTCGCGGCTCAGCTCGCGGCCGAGAACGCTGCGCGCAAGGCCCAGGAGCACGGCGTCAAGAAGGTCGACGTTTTCGTCAAGGGACCGGGTTCGGGTCGCGAGACCGCGATCCGCTCCCTGCAGGCAGCCGGCCTCGAGGTCGGCACCATTTCCGATGTCACCCCGCAGCCGCACAACGGTTGCCGTCCGCCCAAGCGGCGTCGGGTCTAGTCGGGAAAGGGAGGAACAGAGAAAATGGCTCGTTATACCGGCCCCGCAACAAAGAAGTCTCGTCGCCTTCGCGTCGACCTGATCGGTGGTGACGCTGCATTCGAGCGTCGCCCCTACCCGCCCGGCCAGCACGGCCGCTCGCGGATCAAGGAGAGCGAATACCTGCTCCAGCTGCAGGAGAAGCAGAAGGCGCGCTTCACCTACGGAGTGATGGAGAAGCAGTTCCGTCGCTACTTCGAGGAAGCCAACCGTCGCACCGGCAAGACCGGTGACGAACTGCTGAAGCTCCTCGAGACCCGTCTCGACAACGTCGTGTACCGCTCCGGCATCGCGCGGACCCGTCGTCAGGCTCGCCAGCTGGTCAGCCACGGCCACTTCACCGTCAACGGTGTGAAGGTCGACGTCCCCAGCTACCGCGTCAGCCAGTACGACATCATCGACGTCCGTCCGAAGTCGCTGCAGACCGTCCCGTTCCAGATCGCCAAGGAGCTCGTCGGCGATCGTCCGGTCCCGGGTTGGCTCCAGGTCGTGCCCTCGACCCTGCGCATCCTCGTGCACTCCGTGCCCGAGCGCGCTCAGATCGAGGTCCCGCTGTCCGAACAGCTCATCGTCGAGTTCTACTCCAAGTAGTCCTTCGAGCAAGACCAGCCCGACAGCTACCTGCTGTTCGGTTCACTTTCTAGGTCGTCATATAGCGGGCGGCCAAAGGAGAAAACGAAATGCTCATCTCACAGCGACCCACCCTCACCGAGGAAGTCATCGCCGAGAACCGGTCGAAGTTCGTCATCGAACCGCTCGAGCCGGGCTTCGGTTACACCCTCGGTAACTCGCTGCGTCGTACCCTGCTCAGCTCGATCCCGGGTGCTGCCATCACCAGCATCCGCATCGACGGTGTCCTCCACGAGTTCACCACCGTCCCCGGGGTCAAGGAAGACGTCACCGACATCATCCTGAACCTCAAGGGCCTCGTGGTCTCCTCGGACGAGGACGAGCCGGTCACCATGTACGTGCGCAAGCAGGGTCCGGGCACCGTCACCGGCGCCGACATCGTGCCCCCGGCCGGTGTCACCGTGCACAACCCCGATCTGCACATCGCCACCCTGAACGACAAGGGCAAGCTCGAGATCGAGCTCGTCGTCGAGCGGGGCCGCGGCTACGTGCCGGCCGTGCAGAACAAGGCGTCGGGTGCCGAGATCGGCCGTATCCCGGTCGACTCGATCTACTCGCCGGTGCTCAAGGTGACCTACAAGGTCGAGGCCACCCGTGTCGAGCAGCGCACCGACTTCGATCGGCTCGTGCTCGACGTGGAGACCAAGAACTCGATCAGCGCGCGTGACGCGCTGGCGTCGGCGGGCAAGACCCTGGTGGAGCTCTTCGGGCTCGCCCGGGAGCTCAACGTCGAGGCCGAGGGCATCGAGATCGGACCGTCTCCGGCGGAGGCCGACCACATCGCGTCGTTCAGCCTGCCGATCGAGGATCTGGAGCTGACCGTCCGTTCGTACAACTGCCTCAAGCGCGAGGGTGTTCACACCGTCGGCGAGCTGGTTGCCCGGACCGAGTCGGATCTGCTCGACATCCGCAACTTCGGCCAGAAGTCGATCGACGAGGTCAAGGTCAAGCTGCATGCGCTCGGCCTGTCCCTGAAGGACAGCCCGGCCAGCTTCGATCCGTCGCAGGTCGCCGGATACGACCCCGCCACCGGTACGTGGTCGGAAGACGCGTCGTTCGACGCCGATTCCGGTGAGGATTTCGCCGAAACCGAACAGCTCTAGTCGCGTCGCCGCGGCAAGCTGTCACGCTCGCCCAAACCCTGACTTCCCGCTCGAGTGATCGGGAGTCCTCCTAGGAGAAGACAATGCCCAAGCCCACCAAGGGTGCCCGCCTCGGCGGGTCGGCCAGCCACCAGAAAGCGATGCTGGCGAACCTCGCCACCTCGCTCTTCGAGCATGGCCGCATCACCACCACCGAAGCGAAGGCCAAGCGCCTGCGCCCGTACGCGGAGAAGATCATCACCCACGCCAAGGCCGGCAAGCTGGCCAACCGCCGTGAGGTGCTGAAGGACATCCGCAACAAGGACGTCGTGCACACGCTGTTCGACGAGATCGGCCCGTTCTTCGCCGATCGCAACGGTGGCTACACCCGCATCATCAAGACGCTGCCGCGCAAGGGCGACAACGCCCCCATGGCCGTGATCGAGCTGGTGCGCGAGACCACCGCGTCGAGCGAGGCTTCTCGCGCGACCCGTGTCGCCGCATCGAAGAAGGCCGCTGAGGAGAACGTGGTGGAGGCCGTCGAGGCCGACGCCACCGAGGCCGAGGTCGCCAACGCCGACGCTGTCGCCGAGTCCGTCGACGACGAGTCGACCGCTGCCACCGCCGTCGAGGCGGAAGAAGCGACCGACGCAGACGACGACAAGAAGTAGTCGACTGAGTCGAGAATTGCTGACCGAACCCGTCGGCCCGGATTCCGGTGCCGGCGGGTTCTGTCGTCTGCGCTTCGACCTCGGTTACGACGGCACCGATTTCGCCGGGTGGGCACGGCAGATCGGGCAGCGCAGTGTGTGCGAGGAACTCGAGACCCGGTTGTCGACGATCCTGCGGGTGCCGGTCCGGCTGACGGTGGCAGGCCGGACCGACGCCGGGGTCCACGCGACGGGGCAGGTCGCACACGCCGTCGTACCGAGGTCTGCGCTGGAGACCCGATCGATCTCCGGGAACCCGTCGACGCTGGTCGGTCGGCTGGCAAAGATGTGCCCGGACGACATCCGGGTGAAAGAGGTCCGGGTGGTCCCGGACGCATTCGATGCGCGATTCTCCGCGCTACGCCGCCACTACCGTTACCGGCTCGACGACTCGCGGTGGGGACCGGAACCGGTGATGGCCCGCACGACCGCGACGTGGCGTCGCCCGCTCGACGTCGACGCGATGAACGCCGCATCGTCGGAACTGTTGGGATTGAACGACTTCGCCGCGTTCTGTCGCCGGCGAGAGGGCGCGACGACGATCCGCGACCTGCAGCGTTTCTCGTGGACCCGTGACGCGGACGGTGTGCTCGTCGGCGAGGTCAGCGCGGACGCGTTCTGCTGGTCGATGGTGCGGTCGCTGGTGGGTGCGGTAGCCAGCGTCGGTGACGGCCGGCGGAGCGTCGACTGGTGCCGTGCGCTGCTCGCGGAGAAGGCGCGCAGTCCACAGGTTCCGGTGGCCGAGGCCAGGGGACTGTGCCTGGTCGGCGTCGACTATCCCGCCGACGACGAGCTGGCCGCGCGCAACACGGTGACCCGCGACGTGCGCGGGTCCACCGGTTGCTGCGGCGGCTAGTTCCCGAGTTTGAGGCCGTTCTTGTCACGGACACTTCCGGTGAGCATCATGATGCCGTCGACGAGCGCCCAGATCGCGACACCGAAGATCAGCACGAAGCCGATCAGGAAGATCGCGGTGATGTAGCCGATGATCGTCAGGCCGAGCTGGATGCCGCCGATGGTGTTGTCGCCGATGTAGAAACGGCCGACGCCGAGCGTACCCAGGAAGATCTGCAACAGACCCGCCACGATCTTCGACTTGTCCGACAGCGGTTCACCGGTCGCAGGGTCGCGACCGTACGGCGCAGTCGGGTCCGGCGCTCCCGGATACCCGTAGCCGGCCGGTGCCCCGTACTGAGGTGCTCCGTACTGAGGTGCTCCGTACGGGGGCGCGCCGTATTGGGGTGAGCCGTACTGGCCGGCCCCGTACTGCTGTCCGGCCCCGTACTGCGGCGGGGTGCCGTACTGCTGGTTGCCATATTCCTGCGACGCGCCGTCGGCTGTCCCGTAGGACGGCGGTGCGTAGCCCGCGTTCGGGTCGGTGCCGTGGGCCGGGGTGTCCGCCTGCGAGGTGTCTCCGGGCGGGGGTCTCTTGACGAAGTCGTACGGCTTGTCGCCGGGGTTGTCCGGGCTTGTCATCGGTCGGTCCTCCTCGGTGGGTCCTGCGTGGTGTCGTCGGGGCAGTGCGGTCGTGTCGGGGTAGCGGTCAGGCCATCGCGGCGAGGGTGCGGGCATAGTTGACGCGCCCCGAGACGTCACCCATGGTGACCGGCGAGAACGCCGGGATGTTGGTGACGTGTAGGAAGCCGCCCCCGCCGCGCACGGTCACCTGGATGTATCCGGTGGTTCTGCGTTCCTTCATCAGTAGGAACAGCAGGCTGAGAAAGCACACCATGAAGAACCCGACGATGGCCAGTACCAGACCCGTCTGTGACATCCGTTCGGTCGACACGGACATGTCGGTGACGATCCACTGGGTGCCGGCGATGGGGCAGGTCCCCGAGGGTGTGATGACGTGATTCTGGGTGCACGTGATGTCACCGATGACGACGAGGGGTTGCTCGGGGGCCGGTACGGCCCCGTACTGATACGGTGCCGGATTCGGTTGTGGCGCACCGTACCCGGGAACGGCAAAACCCGGGCTCGAGTCGTATTCGGAAGGTTGGCCGAACGGCGTCGTGCCGTCGCCCTCGCCTGGGTGGGTCATGGACTCATCGTGGCACAGACCTGTGACGCAGGACGGCGGTGCGCGCACTCAGGTCGCGTTGCGCTCGTCCTCGAAGGCCCCCATGACGATCTCGAGGGTGTCCTCGTCGTCGATGAAGTCCTGCGGGTGCGGGCCCTCGGACAGCAGATGCCGCCAGTTCAGCGGGTCGAACACGATGGGGTCGTGCCGCGACAGGAAGTCGATGATCACCCGGCAGAATCGCTCCGGGTCGTCGCGGAACGGGAAATGCCCCGCGCCGGAGAAGGTTTCGAGCTCTGAGTGCGGAATCGCGGAGTGCGCGAGCTCGGCGTGGTGATAGGGGATGACGATGTCCTCGTCGCCCCAGATCAGAAGGACCGGGAGTCGTTCGGTGAGATAGCAGCGATCGAGCATGGTGACCGACTGTCCGCGCCAGTCGACGACGGCCCGCAGCGTCCGCAGGAACGCCGCATAGGCGGTCGGGTCGGCGAGGTCGCCGAGGACGCGCATGAGGTCTTCATGGTCGGCGAGAAGGCGTTTCGGAGTAGCGGTCACCGGTGCGAACGGGAGCACCGGGGCGGCGGCGACCGCCTTGGCCGCGACGCGCAGTCCGGGCACGACACCCGGGATCCGCAGCGCGGACAGGGCCTGGTGCACGACGGGAAGCGAGATCAGGCGCAGGGCCGGATTGACCTCCCGTGTCACACCGCCGGCCGCGACGAGCACGAGGCGTTCGACGAAACGCGGGAACTGGTAGCAGAACTGCATGGCCACGCCACCGCCGAGAGAGTGGCCGACGACGGTGACCTTGGTGTGTCCCAGGACGACCAGCAGGTCGCGCATGCCGTTGGCGAATGCGGGAACCGAGTAGTCGGCGCGCGGCTTGTCGGAGCGGCCGTGACCGAGGAGATCCGGCGCGATGACCGTGTAGTGCTGCGCCAGGATGGGGATGACCTCGTCCCACGTCGACGAGTTGTCGCCGATCCCGTGGATGAGCAGGAGCGCCGGACCGCTGCCGGCGATCCGGTAGGCGCGGCGGTAACCGTGAATTGTGTGGTATTCGATTCGGACGTCGGTGTCCGAGACGGGCCGCAGGGCCGGCGGCGGTGGCTTCGACGGACCGGGGGTCTTCGACGGCATTGTGGTTCCCCCTTCTGCTCGAGGTGTGCTGCTCACGGTCGAGTAAACCCCACCTGAAGGGACTTCGCGCGTCGGCGGTCGGTTGGGACGGATGACCATTTCGGGCGGTTGTCGGTCTGCCCCAGCGGCCGGTGGGTTCGTTCGCCCGGATCACCGCTCTCACCTGCGCGAACCGTTAGTGTGGGGCCTGATGAATCCGTTCGACGTGGAGTCCTTCGTGGCCACCGGTGGCCTGATCGGTCTGTGCGTGCTCGTGTTCGTCGAGACCGGGTTGCTGTTCGGCGTGATCTTCCCCGGGGACTCGCTGCTGTTCACCGCGGGTGTGTTCGCCGCACAGCCGGACCCGTTCGCATCGGTCTGGCTGGTGGTCCCATTGGTGGCGCTCGCAGCGATCGCCGGGGACCAGTGCGGCTACCTCATCGGCCGGCGGCTCGGACGCAGCGTCGTCGAGGGGCGGATGATGCAGCGCATCGGGCCCCAGTACGTGACGAGGACCAACGCCTTCTTCGACCGTTTCGGGCCGCTGACGGTCTTCTTCGGCAGGTTCATCGGCATCGTCCGAACACTGGTGCCCCTCACCGCGGGTTTCAGTGGGATGCCCTATCGCGCGTTCACGTTCTTCAGCGTGCTGGGCAGCTTCGCGTGGGCGGGCGGGATCATCGTGGCCGGCTACCTGCTCGGCAACGTGCCGATCGTCCGCGACAACATCGAGATCCTGATCGTCGCCTCGGTGCTCACGGTGGTGGTGCCGATGACCGTCCACGCCGCGCGACGATGGCGGGCGACGAGACGCCGGCAGGGTGAGGCCGCAGCGGTGGACGCGACCGCGCCGGCGGACCAGGCACCACCGGAGGCGCGCTGATCGGCCTACCCGAGGTACGGCTCTTCGCGCGGCAGCGTGGTGCCCGAGAAGTCGTCGGCGATGGTCGCCGCGAGTTCGACGAACGACCGCTTGGCGGCCTTCGACATCAGTTCGAGGTCGACGTCGGCGCCCTCGGCGAGATGGTCGTCGAACGGGATCTTGTGGACCGCACGGCACCTGGTGAGGAAGTGCTGACCGAGCTGATCGGTGTCGATGGTCGACGACCCCGGACGCGACGAACTCAGCACGACGACGGCCCGCGACACGAGGTGACCGAAGCCGTGGGCCTCGAGCCAGTCCAGGGTGGCGCCGGCGCTGCGCGCGCCGTCGAGAGCGGGCGAGCTGACCAGGATGATCGTGTTCGCGAGGTCGAGGACACCGTTCATCGCCGAGTGGCTCAGGCCGGTGCCGCAGTCGGTGATGATGATGTTGTAGAACCGCTGGAGGATGGTGACGACCCCGCGGTACTCGTCCTCGTTGAACGCCTCCGCCATCGCCGGATCACGTTCGGACGCGAGGACTTCGAGGCGGCTCGGGGCCTGTGACGTGTGGGCCCGGACGTCGGAGTAGCGGTAGACGTTCTGGTCGGCGAGCAGGTCGCGGACCGTCGAACGCGTCTGCTGCGGGATGCGCTGGGCGAGGGTACCGAGGTCGGGGTTGGCGTCGACGGCGATGACCCGGTCGCCGCGCAGGGATGCGAAGGTCGAGCCGAGGCCGACGGTCGTCGTGGTCTTGCCGACACCGCCCTTCAGCGACAGGACCGCGATGCGGTAGTCGCCGCGCACCGGTCGGTTCACGCGCTCGAGCAGCTGCTGATAGGCGATGTCGCCCTGGGACTCACCGGGATTGATGGCACCGGCCGACAAGGTGTGGACGGCGCGTCGCCAGCCGCGGCTCGGTGCGCGACGGGCCTTCCGGATCAGTGCGACTTCGTCCAGCGACGGGCCGCCCAGTGGCGGGCCGTAGCCGCCGGGCGCCTGCTGAGGCGTATACGCGGGTGCGGGGCCGGTGCCCGGGCCGAACTGTGCCGGCGGCATCGGTCCGCTCCCGACCGGCGGGCCGGCGGGATGTGCGGGACCGGGAGCCCCGGGCTGCGGGAACGGTGGCGGTTGGTGAGCCGCCGGCGGGG